>JALGVN010000148.1 GCA_025774645.1 bacterium | reverse complement strand
AACGTCTTCGACTGGGGGAGGGTGGTGAACTCGGTGCGTGAGTCGAAGTCCCAGCTGACGCAGGTCGAACAGGGGTACGCCATGATGGAAGACGCGGTGCGTCTCGAAGTCCAGTCGAGCTACCTCTGGCGGGCGCAGGCCCTCGAGGCAGTGAGCATCGCGGAAGCCGGGCTCGAAGCCGCCCGCGAGAACCTGCGGGTCACGTACGAGACGTTCCAGAGCGGCATGGCGCTGAACCGAGAGGTTCTGGACGCGCAGGCGGAGCTCACGAGAGCGTCGCTTTCGCGCATTCAGTCGGTGACGAATCTGAAGCTCGCCGAGGCGAGGCTCGAACTCGCGTCCGGTGTGATCGGCGAATGAGAGGTGACGAGATGAGAGAAGGACGCAGACACGCAGCACGCATCGCAGTCCTCGTTGTCCCGTTCCTCGCGCTCCTCGCGGGCGGCTGCGGCCGCCAGGAGGAGACCGTCGAGGCCGAGTCGAGGCTGCCGGTCGAGACCATCACGGTCGCCCTCTCGGGTGTCGCGCCGACGCTGCGCTACTCGGGGACCGTCAGCGCGGGAAGGGAGGCGCTCCTCGGGGCGCAGATCCAGGGGCGTGTGGAGAAGCTCTACGTCGACATCGGCGACCGCGTGAAGAAGGGCGATCTCCTCGTCGAGATGGCGGGGGAGCAGCTCACGCAGGTTGCGGCACAGTACGCCGTCGTGGAGAAGGATTGGGAGCGCATGGCGGCGCTTCTCGAGAAGGGGGCGGTGACGCAGCAGGCGTACGACCAGACCGACGCGGCCTATCAGGCGGCGAAGGCCGGGTACGAAATGGTCCTCGAGAGCGCGCAGATCCGCGCGCCCTTCGACGGCGTCATCTCCGCGCGCTACCTCGACGAGGGCGAGGTCTTCACGCTCATGCCGACGGCCGCAGGGTCTCCCGCGATCTTCGAGCTCATGCAGCTCGACCCGGCGAAGATCGAGGTTAACGCATCAGAGAGGGAGCGGCCGTTCCTGAGGAAGGGACTCGCCGCGGTCGTCACGGTCGACGGCCATCCGGGCCGGGAGTTCCACGGCACGATCAAGCGGCTTGCACCGGCGTTCGACCCGATGAGCCGGACGTCCGCCGCGCTCATCTCGATTGCGAACCCGGACGAGGCGCTTCGCCCCGGGATGGTCGCCGATGTGAGACTCTCGCTCCCCGTGCGTGACGCGTTGATCCTGCCGCGCGACGCTCTGATGCGGCAGGAGGGGACGGGTCTCTTCTTTGCGTACGTCGTCGAGGACGGGATCGCACGGCGTCACGACCTCGAGCTCGGCGCCGCGTTCGGCGACGGCGTCGAGGTCGTCTCCGGTCTCTCAGACGGCGACGAGGTCGTTCTCGCGGGCCGGCACAGGCTCCACAACGGAGCCGAAGTCTACGTGAGGGGGGAGGAGGACGGCCGATGAACCTCCCAGGATTCGCAGTACGTCGTCCCATCACGGTCTTCATGCTCTTCCTCGCCGTGGTTCTCTTCGGCGCGCTCGCGCTGATGAGGCTCCCGGTCGATCTGATGCCGTCGTTCGAGCTGCCGATGGTGAGCGTCATCACGCTCTATCCGGGCGGCGGGTCGGAGGACATCGAGACCAACATCACGGAGGTCATCGAGGACGCGCTCTCGACGATCGGCGGGGTCGAACACGTTGACTCGGTGTCGCAGAACGGACTGTCCGCGGTCATGGTGCAGTTCGCGTGGGGCACCGACCTCTCCGAGGCTGCGGCGGACATCAGGGATCAGCTCGACATGCTGGGAAATCAGCTCCCGAGCGACATCGAGCCGCCGATGCTCATGAAGATGAGCTCGACGAGCATCCCGATTCTCATGATGGGCGTGACGGCCGAGGAGAATTTCGAGGGGCTCCGGCACATCGTGAAGACGCGGATCTCCGAACCCCTGAAGGCGATCCCGGGCGTGGCCGAAGTGACCGTCATGGGCGGGCCCGTGCGTGAGATCCAGGTGCAGGTCGATCCCAGGCGCCTCGAGGCGGTCGGCATCCCCCTGACACAGATCGCGCAGGTCCTCGCCGCCGAGAACCTCGACATGCCGGCCGGGGACATCAAGGTCGGCTGGGCGGAATACACCGTGCGTGTTCCCGGACGTCTCACGAGTGCCTCGGAGCTCGAGGGAATCGTCATCGGTCAGCACACGGGCAGGCTCGTCCATCTGGGCGACATCGCCGAGGTGAAGGACACCTTCGCCGAGGAGCGCATGGAGGCGCGGTGCGACGGCGTGCCAGGCGTCGTGTTCATGATCTCGAAGCAGTCAGGCGCGAACTCCGTGACGGTGTCGAACGCGGCCCTCGCGAAGATCGAGGCGATCGGCGAAGAGCTCCCGCCCGACATCAAGCTGTTCACGTTCTTCGACACGTCCGACTTCATCGGGAAGGCGCTCCGGAATCTCCGGCAGGCGCTCCTGTACGGGGCCATCGGTGTCATCCTCGTCGTGCTCTTCTTCCTGAGGCGCATCCGGAGCACGATCGTCATCGGACTCACGATCCCGTCGTCCCTCATGGCCGCGTTCTTCGTGATGTACCTGGCGGGTTACACCATCAACATGGTGTCCCTCATGAGCATCGCGATCGCGATCGGGCTGGTCGTCGACGCGGCCGTGGTCGTGCTCGAGAACGTGACCCGACACGTCGAGTCGGGCGAGCGCGTCAAGGAGGCCTCGGTCTTCGGCCCATCGGAGATCGGCCAGGCGCTCGCGGCGTCGACTCTGACGACGGTCGTCGTGTTCATCCCGATGCTCTTCATCACGAACATCACGGGCGTGCTCTTCAAACAGATGGCGCTCGTCGTGATCGTCGCGATCACGATGTCGCTCTTCACCGCGCTCACCCTGACTCCGGCGCTCAGCTCGACGTTCATGAGGAGGAGCTTCGCCGACGACGGCGAGAAGAGGAAGAAGAGCCGCCTCTTCGACAGAGGGGAGAGGGTCTTCGCGAGGCTGGAGGAGGGATACATCAGGCTCCTCACGTCCGCCCTCGCGCACAGGAAGCGCACCGTGCTCGTCGCGATCGGGATTTTCGTAGTGTCGATGGCTCTCGCGGGCTTCGTGAAGACCGAGTTCTTCCCGCACCCGGACAGCGGCGAGATCGAGATGTTCATGGAGCTCGCTCCGGGCACGACGCTCGCGCGAACGATGGAGGTGCTCGAGGAGCTCGAAGAGTTCATCGAGCGCGAGATACCCGACCGGAAGTACTACTGGGCCTACGCGGGCGAGACCGGGAGCGGGTGGGCGGTAGTTTCGGGAGAGCCCGAGGGAACGTACGTGGGCCGCATCGGGCTCGAGCTCGTTGACAGGACGGAGAGAACCCGAACGTCCGACGAGGTCGGGAACCTCCTCCGCAAGCGGGCGAGACAGATCCCCGCGATCGTGAGTCTCAACGTCCGGACCGGAAGCTCGATCGCGCAGTTCATGGGGATGGGTGGCTCTCCGCTCTCGATCGAGCTCACGGGGGACGACCTCGGTGAGCTGGAGCAGGTCGGGCTGATGGTCCGGGACGCCGTCCGCACGGTCCCCGGGGCGATAGACGTCGAGCTCGACCTCGGCGATCCGCGTCCGGAGTTCCACGTCATCATCGATCGCGAGAAGGCGGCGGCGCTCGGCCTGAACACCTACCTCATCGGGTCGGCGCTCAGAACACACGTCTTCGGCGTCGTTGCGACGAAGCTCCGCGAGGCGGGAGATCAGTGGGAGGTCATCATCCGGGCTCCCGAGAAGGACCGCACGTCGATCGAGGACGTCCTCGCTCTCCCGATCCCCTCGGTGACCGGGCAGATGGTGAGGCTCTCGTCGGTCGCGTCGATCGAGATGGGGACCGGCCCGACGGCGATCAGGCGTCGGGACCAGGAGCGGATCATCAGGGTGCAGGGCCGGATCCTCGACAGGCCGCTCGGGGAGGTGGCGGCCGATACCCGGGCCGTGCTCGCAGACCTCGACGTCCCGCCGACGGTCAAGGTCAGCTTCGGAGGTGACGTTCAGCAGCAGCAGGAGTCGTTCGCCGACCTGGGGCTGCTGCTCCTCCTGTCGATCGCGCTCGTCTACATGGTCATGGCGTCTCAGTTCGAGTCGTTCCTCGATCCGTTCGTCGTGATGTTCTCAATTCCGTTCGCTTTCGTCGGTGTGGTCTGGGCGTTTCTGATCTCGAACACGACGCTCTCGATGACGTCGTTCCTCGGGGTCATCATGCTCATGGGCATCGTGGTCAACAACGCGATCGTGCTCGTCGACTACATGAACATCATGCGGAAGAGGGGGTTGGAGCTCCACGAGGCTGTGCTCACATCCGGGCGGCGCCGGCTGAGGCCGGTCCTGATGACGGCCTTCACGACGATCACCGGCATGCTGCCGCTGGCGGTCATGCGATACAGCGGTTCCGAGATGTGGCGGCCGCTCGGTGTGGCGATGATCGGCGGGCTTCTCGTGTCGACGCTCGTGACGCTCGTGCTCGTGCCCACGCTCTACACGATCTTCGAGTCGAAGCTCAGACGGAACGCGAGGTGGGAATCATGAAGCTCGTCCTCCTGACGTACTACGTCGGTGCGCACCGCGAGGTGATGGAGTTCATCGAGAAGCTCGGGATCTGCACGTACACCCGATGGCGTGAGGTGGAGGGGAGGATCTCGTGCGGGAATCCCCGCGAGGGGACCCACGTCTGGCCGGGCGTGAACTCCGCGCTCTTCGTCGTGGTCGAGGCGGAGCGGGCGAACGCGCTCCTCGCCGAGATCGAGGAGTTCAACAGAGGAAGCGGCGACCAGGGCATCGACGCCTACGTACTCGACGTGGCGAGGAAGGTGACGGCGGGGGAGGCGTAGGTGGGGCGCAGGATCGCTTCGCGATGTGACGGGAGCTCTTCCCTGAGGGCTCTCGTCTCTGTTTCGCTGTCCGGCGGTGTGCGGCGACTACTCCGGGTAGCTCTCGAAGAGCCTGCCCCAGGGACTCTCACGGAGCCAGGTGTCGACGACGGGCTTCCCCCTCGAGGGGTACCAGAACCGGTCGTGGTAGTATTCGCTCGCGAAGATGAAGATCTTCACGATCGGGGTCTGGAAGAGGAGCTTCTGGAAGATCCGGAGCGGCGAACGCCACAGGAGCATGCCCGTTCCGGTCCCGAGATTCACGCCCACCTCGAAGTTCCAGTTCTCGCTGCCGGCGTCGACGTCACCGACGATCTCGATCTCACTCGGATTCCCCTGACCGAGACCTCGCTCTGTCGCGTGGGCGATGTAGTCGATCCCCATCGGGTCGAAGCCCATCATCCGCGCCGAGACTGCGTCGATCGCGACCTGATCTGCAGAAGCGAGGATGATGTCCTTCTGATGGGGCACGAGGGTCCGCGGTCCCGGTCCGCTCCCGGCAGTCGTTCCGTCCATGGTGGCGAAGATGCCGGAGTGGATCTCCTTCTGGATGGCGAGGAGATCGACGAGCGTGTCGTGGATCCACGTGTGCGTCCTGTGGCGGTTGACGTTCAGGAGCCCGCCGAACGCGTTCTTCATCGCGCCGGTCGTGGTCGTGTAGCTGTGGGTCTTCACGGTCGGGAGGTGGACGATGTTCTTCCCGAAGAAGAAGTCGGGGAGGTAGATTCCGTCCGGGAAGACCTTGTCGAGCACGAGCATCGGCGCCTTGGGCGTGTACTCGATCCAGCTCATGTCCGAGGGATTGAAGTTGTACTTCTTGGGGACGCCGTGCTTCTCGAGGACGGGGCCGAACTTGTTGTAGCGGTCTCCGAGGTCGGCGATGGTGACCACCGTCTTGTTGTGCACGTCGACGAGGTCCTCGAACCCTGCGTCCCTCAGGCCCAGGATCGTGCCCTCGAGCTGCCACGGGGTCGTGTTCGACCCCGGGTACATCAGGTGCCAGCTGATGTTGTCCTTGAGGATGGTCGTGGCCGAGGGGTCGAGCGCGTCCTTCGCGCCCGCCAGCTCACTGAGCCGCCGGTAGTCGTCGAGGACGGTGTCGGGCTTCGTGCGGAGAACCGCGACCTTCGACTTCGCCATCGTCCGCTCCTCGCGGCGAGCCGGCCTGCTGCTCGCTCGCCGGCTTGGCTCCCGACAGAACGAAGCGGCCTGCCCGCTCAGCACGCCGCCCCGGAGAATCATCTGGTGCCGAAGGGGGGATTCGAACCCCCACAGGGACTAGCCCCACTGCGCCCTGAACGCAGCGCGTCTACCAATTCCACCACTTCGGCACGCTCCTAGCCCCGGGGGGTCCCTCAGTCAACCGCATTTGGTGCAGCCTCCAAGTCACCCGGGGCCTTCCGCGGGAATCCTCTTGGCGGAGCACCGCTCGCCCAATAGCACGGTGACTGCCACGCGGATTTCGGTACAGCCAGGGCGCACGGCGCTCGCGGTTCAGAGGGAGACAGGAGGTGGGGCGTGACGGTCAGCGCCGGTCGAACGTGCCTTTGCGTGCTGGTCCTCGCGTCGTTCGCTTCGTTCCCGGTCGTCGGCGCGGGCACGGAACAGCTGGTCCCCGGAGTGGTGTACGCGGAGGACGAGTTCCAGACAGAGTCCGGCGAGCCCGCAGCAGGCTCCGCGGAGAAGCATGAGAGCATCTTCCCGCTCTGGAAGGACCTCGCTGAGGAGCACCTGGAAGAGCTCCCTCTGCCCTACGGCGTGGGCGTCGTGATGAACTGGCTCGGCTCCGACTACGCTCTCGTGAGGCGGACCTCGCGTGGGCCGTGCAGGACCTGAATGCCGAGACCGTCGGGCTCGAGGACGACAGGGTCACCGCGTTCACGTCGACGCCGCGCGTCGGCTACCACAGCGAGTTCGTGGAGGCTTGGGTCGGCGGCAGGTACCTATCCGTCCGGCAGGACTACGCGGGTTCGTTTCCGATCGGGGACGGGCACACTCTGGACTACGACGTCACCACCGACGGGGCGGACTGGCACTTCATCGCCGGAATGCACGCGACGCTCTACGACCACTGGGACATTGCGGTCGAGGGCGGCGTCGGGGACCGCAACTCGGTGGTCTTCATGGTCGGGCATCGCTGGTAGCGGGATCCGGGCCGGCGGCGGGAGACAGCACCACGCGCTCGGGGCGGGCGTCGGCGCGAGGCCGGCGCTCTGTCCATATAGAGTAGAGACGCAGGAACCCCGCTCGAAGTATCATTGACAACCTGTATACCCTGTGATAGAATCACAAATGAGAGTTGTCCACGCCGGCGGCGGTCCGGCGTGCTTCG
>JALGVN010000013.1 GCA_025774645.1 bacterium | reverse complement strand
CTCCCGCTCGTGAACAGGACGAGGAGGTTGTCATCTTCGTCCCCACCGCCCCCGAGCCTCTCGATCGCACCGGCCGGGAGCGCCGCGGTGAACGCCGCGGCCAGTTTCTCCCACGGCGAGAGGGACTCCATGATGTCCTCGAGCATGACCATGCCGGCGGCCGGCTCGATCTCGAGCTTCTGGAGGAGCGCCCTGGACGTCACGATCGTGTGGAAGCCGCACGTCTCCTGAGCGTAGCGCGCGTTCTTCGCGGCGCCGGTCGCGTAGTTGATCATGACCGGCGTGCGACCTGAGATGAGCGAGCCGAGGACGGAGAGGACACATCCGGCTGAGGTCGGGATCATGATGCCGAGGAGGCCCGGATCGTACCGCCGGAACCTGCGCGCGAGGATGAGGGCGCCGATGAGCGCCCGATGGTACGTGACGCGCCTGCCGAGAGTGCGGTCCACGAGGAAGAGGTTCTTGCCGTTCTTCTTCGCCGCTCGGATGAAGCAATGATGGAGGAGCATCGTATTCCCTCACCTCCGCGGGCCGCCACCCCGATTCCCGGCGCGCGGCGCGGCTGCTAGTCGTCGCCGGAGACGGACCGGCGGCGGTGTTTGGTCTCACCTCGGTGACGCTTCGTCTGGAGACGGCGCTCCTTGGACGCTCGACTCGGCCTCGTCTTCCTTCGCTTCCGGGGCTTCGTCGCGGCTTTCCTTATGAGCGCGGCGAGCCGGTCCCGGGCGTCGTCCCTGTTCCGCTTCTGGGTGCGGTAGCGCCTGGCGTCGATGATGAGGACGCCGTCGTCCGTCATGCGGCGGCCAGCGAGCCCGACGAGGCGCTCCCGGACGTCGTCCGGAAGCGACGGAGAGTTCGCCACGTCGAACCTGAGCTGGACGGCCGTGGCGACCTTGTTGACGTTCTGCCCGCCCGGCCCCGAGGCACGCACGAACTCCTCGCGGACCTCGTCCTCGGGAATCTGGATGTTCGGAGTCGCGTAGATCACGGGTTCACCTTACCCTTTGCCGGGAGGGCACTTCAAGGGCCGTTTCGGGGGTCGACAGGCCGGGCACGCCCTGCTAGGCTCTGCCTCGCAGGATCCCGTTCGGCTGACGTCCCGCCCCGCAGCGCGGCTTCGCAGGCCGCCCCGCGGGCTGCCCGACCGGGACACCTCCCGGAGGAGGACGCGATGAAAGACCCGATCGGCGCCTGGTTCAGGATCATCCGCATCCAGTTCTACCCGATGACGTGGATCGCATACAGCCTCGGTGCGGTCTCCGCCGTCGCCGTCGGAGCGCGCTTCCACCTGGGCGCCTACCTCCTCGGCTACATGTGCCTCTTCCTGATCGAGCTCGCCACCATCCTCACGAACGAGTACTTCGATTACGAGTCCGACGTCCGGAACCGGAACGCGAGTCCCTACTCGGGCGGCTCGCGGACGCTGCCCGAGGAGCGGCTCACGCACGTCGCGGTGCGGAGCGCAGCGCTCTACGTGCTCGGGCTCATGGTTGCGTCGGGCGTCGCGCTCGTCATCCTCACGCCGGCCATCCCGACCCCCGGCACAATAGCCTTTCTCCTCATCGGGCTCCTCCTGGGCCTCGGGTACACGACGCCTCCGTTCAGGTTCTCCTACCGCGGGATGGGGGAGCTCGTGGTCGGAGTGATCCACGGTCCGTTCGTCATCATGTGCGGGTTCTTCCTTCAGACCGGCACCGTCACGAGCTCGCTTCCGTGGCTCCTCTCCGTCCCGGTCTTCTTCGCCGTCTTCGCCGCCATCACACTCGCCGGCCTCCCCGACCGACCGGCCGACGCGCAGGTCTCGAGGCGGACGCTCGCCGTCCTCCACGGACCGAGGAAGGCGGCGCTCGCGGCGATCGTGTTCACTCTCGCCGCCGCCGCGGCCGCCGTCACGCTCGTCGCGCTCAACGTCTTCACGAGAACGATCGGCATCATCTACGTGGCCATCGCTGTCCCGTTCGCGGTGATCGTCTCGATCGCGATTGCGCGCGTAGTCACGACCGAGGCGTTCGACCGCCGCATCGACGCTGCGATGCAGGTCGCCATCGGCTACGTCATCGTCTTTGCTGTGGTCCCCCTCGTCGCGCTCCTCTGGCTCATTCGCCCCTAGGCCGTCCGGCGGTCGGACGGAACACCCCCCCCACGTCTCTATATATATAGAGAACGCCGGCACGGAATCGGTCTCCGTACCGGCGGCCAGGTTCTTCCCTCATCGAACGGACGTCGCGATCGGGCGGCCTACTCCTCGAGCTTCCCGAGAAGCCACGCCATGTTCTGCCCGAGGATCTTCATCGTTCGCAGGCCTTCCTCGTCCTCGTCGACCTCCCCCACCTCGCGACCGATCCCGACGTTCCAGTAGACCGAACCGGGGACGATCATCTGCTCGATGAAGAAGAAGTGGTTCATCGTGTCGAACGCGTGCACGCTTCCCGCCCGGCGCACGGCGACGACCGCCGCCCCGACCTTCCGCGCGAGCATGTGGTCGTTCGCTATCGAGACCAGGCCCGCCCGGTCGATCAGCGCCTTGATCTCCGTGGAGACGTCGGCGAAGTACGTCGGCGATCCGAGGATGATGCCGTCCGCCTCGAGCATCTTGTCGATACACTCGTTCAGGACGTCGTTCTGAACGGCGCAGTGCTTGTCCTTCTTGGCGAAGCACTGGTAGCAGGCGATGCAGCCGTGGATCTTCTTCCCGGAGAGCTGGAAGAGCTCGGTCTCGATCCCCGCCGCCTCGAGCTCCTTGAACACGTGGCCGATGAGGAGCGCGGTGTTTCCGTCCTTGCGCGCGCTTCCGCTGAACGCGACGACCTTCATGAGACACCTCCCGTCTTCGGTGGGCTAGATCCGTCTGCAGAGGAGAACGCCGCTCCCGATCGGCACGACGAGCGCGTCGATCCGCTCGTCCGCGATCGACTGGTCGATCATCGGCCGGAGCACGTCCTCGTGGCTGATCGCGTTGTCGGCGGCGAGAATGCCGCCCGCGACCATGTTCGGGACGACCAGGTCGAAGCAGTCCTGATAGGCGTCCTTCTCGGCGTCGAGGAAGCAGTACGAAATGTCCGTGTAGTTCGCGAGGTGCTCACGCGCGTCACCCTCGACGATCTCGATGAGGTCCTCGACCCCCGCGGCGCGGAAGGTCTCCCTCGCGATCTTGATCTTCGCGTCGAGCACCTCGAACGTCGTGAGCTTCCTCCCGGTCGCGCGGAGCGCGAGCGACGTCCACAGCCCCGAGTACCCCCCGCTCGTCCCGATCTCGAGATACGTGCCGGCGGGCGCGCTCGCCGCGAGGACCGCGAGGAACCGTCCGGTCAGCGCCGGTACCTGGCGGAGCCTCTCGAGTGACGGTTTCTCGGCTCTTCTGTCGTCCGCGTCCATGCACTCGAGGAAGCGCATGCGGTCTGTGATCTCCTGGGGTACGTCGTGGAACATGGTGTTCTCGGCCTCCTCCCGGTGGAATGAGGGCCCCGGGCACCCCGCCGCCCTCCCGAGCCCCGGGCAACGTGCCCGTTGAAGCCCGGTGCGCGAACGGCTACGCTCTTGCAGTAGCGAGACGAACGTGCTGTCTTCCTGAACCCGACTCCTGAACCTCTCCCCTGAACCTGCGGGAACTCTGATGGGCGATTATACACGAACGTGGCTCCTCGTCTGCCTCATCTTCGGCGCCTCCGCTTCGGTCTCGGTCCCGGCAGCCGGCCGTACTGACTCGCCGCCGGGAATCGTCATCGACGGGAGGTTCGAGGACTGGGCCGAGGTCCCCGTGGCCCACGCGGACCCCTCCGGGGACGACCGCGGCGGCGGGATCGACTTCGGCGTGCTCAAGGTCGCGAGCGACGCCGAGCGCGTCTACCTCTTCTTCGAGATCGGCGTCGACCGGAACCTCCAGCACGACAACGAGATCATCCTCCACGTCGACACCGACAACTCCGCGGCGACGGGTTTCCCGCTCCGGGGGCTCGGCGTCGACTTCGAGTGGTGGTTCGGCGAGCGCCAGGGCGTGAAGTGGCACCAGTCGACGCGCGTCGTCGTCGACCAGGACGACGCGAGCATGAGGCAGGGACCGACCGTCTCCTCGACGGCGTTCGAGATCTCGTTCGACCGGCCGTGGCTTCTCGGCGGTGAACCGATACTCCGGCGGAGACAGATCGCGCTCCTTCTCAGGAACGAGAACGCGGAGACGAAGGACACGCTCCCCGATCGGGGAGAGAAGGTCGTCGTCGAGCTCACTGCGGACCCGGCGCCCGACCCGTGCCCGGCGAACCTCGCCCGCGAGCGCGATGACGACATCCGCGTCGTTACGTACAACGTCCTCTTCGACGGGCTCTTCGACCGCGGGGGCAGGTTCCTCCGCATCCTCCGCGCGCTCGACCCCGACGTCATCTGCTTCCAGGAGATCCAATCTCATACCGACCGGCAGACCGCGGACATGGTCCGCGCGGCGATTCCGGACGCGAGGTGGTACGCGAAGGGCGACGACACCAGCGGCGTCACGGTCAGCCGCTACCCGTTCGCCGATTCGCGGACCATCCCTTCCGATCGGAACCACCTCTGGACGCTGATCGACCTTCCGGACAGGAGCTACCCGGTCGACCTCTCGGTCGTGAACGCGCACCCGCCGTGCTGCATGCGCGAGGAGGAGCGGCAGGACGTGCTCGACTCGATCGCAGCGTGGCACCGTGACCTCATCGAGCCCGGCGAGCCCGAGCTCGAGCCCGGGACGCCGATCGTGATAGCGGGGGACTTGAACCTCGTCGGGGCGTCGCGCCAGGTCGAGACGCTTCTCGCGGGAGCGATCGTGAACGAGGACCTCTACGGTCCGTCGCGCGCGCCGGACTGGGACGGGACGCCGCTCGCGGACGCGATGCCCTACCACACGACGTGCCGTGAGGCATACACGTGGCGCAACGCGGACTCGTGGTTCTCGCCGGGCCGGCTCGACTACATAGTCTACTCGGACAGCGTGCTGGAACTAGGGAACCACTTCGTCCTCTGGACGGAGGACATGTCGCCCGCGGACCTCAGGGCCGCAGGCCTCGAGCCTGACGACGTGGTGAAGGCCTCCGACCACCTGCCCGTCGTCGCGGACTTCCGCATCCTCCCTCCGGAGGAGCGGTGACCGGCGCCGCGACGGCGCGCAAGCGACCCCTGCGGGAGCCGCAACGCAGGCGTTGAACAGACGCCCCGGAACGGCTAAGCTGGACACATCGAACCGGAGGCTCTCTGTCCCTTGAACAGAGGGAGATCAACATGACCGACTGCACGCGAACCCCGAAACGAACACCGAGGCGCTTCCTCGCCGTCCCGGTCGTCCTGGCCGCCGTGCTGGCGGCCGCGAGCCCGGCCGGCGCGGCCACGCACGACATAATCATCGACGGTTCCTTCGACGACTGGGCCGGCATCCCGGTCACGTACACCGACCGCACGGGCGACGCGTTGGGGGGCACCGTCGACTTCGGGGTCCTCAAGGTCGCGAGCGACCGCGAGCGCGTCTACCTCTTCTTCGAGGTCGGCGCGGAGATGAACCTCCAGAACGACAACGGGATCGTCCTCTACTCGGACGTCGACAACGATCCCGCGACCGGTCTCTCCGTCGGCGGCATAGGCGCGGAGATCGAGTGGAGGTTCGGCGAGCGGACGGGGGTCGTGAGGCACACGGAGCCGGGGTTCATCGTCCGGCAGGCCGACGTCGGACTGAGGCAGGGTCCGACCGTGACGTCGACCGCGTTCGAGGTCTCGTTCGACCGCAGGACGGTGACCGAGGGCGAGCTCCTGATGGAGGACCGGACGGTCGCCGTCCTCTTCCAGAACGAGTCGGGCGGAACGCGCGACACGCTGCCTGACCGGGACGAGACGCTCGTGGTCGAGCTCTCCGGCAGCTCTCCCCGGGAGCCCTGCTCGACGGTCCTCAAGCGCAGGGACCGCGGCGACATCCGGCTCGTCACGTACAACGTCCTCTTCGACGGGCTCTTCAAGAGGCACAGTTCGTTCCGGCGGATCCTCCGGGCGATCGACCCGGACATCATCTGCTTCCAGGAGATCTACGAACACAGTGACAAGCAGATCGCGGACCGACTCTCGACGATGTTCTCCGGCACGACGTGGTACGTCACGTCGAACGGGGACTGCGCGATCGCGAGCAGGTTCCCCGTCCAGAACCGCGGGCAGGGCGAGGTCGCGAGCGTCGTCTGGGGCTGGGTCGATCTCCCCGACGACCGGTTCGACCGTGACATCTCGCTCGTCTGCGCGCACCTCCCCTGCTGCGGCGACAACGAGGGCAGGCAGGAGCAGCTCAACGCGGTCGCCCGGTGGCATCGGCAGCAGCGGGAGACTGGGACATTCACTCCGCGCTGGGGGACGCCGTTCATCCTCGCGGGCGACATGAACCTCGTGGGGTACTCGGAGCAGCTCGACTCGCTCCTGAACGGGTGGATCTCAGACGAGCAGAAGTACGGGGTGTCCCGAGCGGCCGACTGGGACGACACCGGGTTCGCCGACGCCATGCCCTACCACACGACCTGCCGCGAGGCGTACACCTGGCGGGACGACGAGGAGTCGTACGCGCCGGGGCGCCTCGACTACATCGTCTACTCGGACAGCGTGCTCGAGCTCAGGAATCACTTCGTGCTGTGGACGCCGGACCTGACCGCCGTGGAGCTCAGAAACCTGCACCTCGAGGCGGACGATTCAGCGAAGGCATCGGACCACCTGCCGGTCGTGGCGGATTTCATCATGCTGACTCCGCCGCGTCCGTCGGAATAGCCGCCATCGCAGTGGCCGTCCATCGGAGTAGTGAAAGGAGAACGCCGTGAGGAAGTGGACCCTGATCGTGCTCATCGCCGTCCTCGTGCTCGCGCCCGCCGTCGCGAGCGGGCAGGTGCTCATCGGGATGCTCCTCGGCGACAAGGTGACGTCGCCGTCGTTCCACCTCGGCGCGAACGTCGGCACGAACTACACGACCCTGAGCGGAGTCGACGGTGCGAGCGGCAAGTGGGGGTTCCAGCTCGCCCTCTTCGGCGAGTGGAAGTTCGCCGAGCACTGGTTCCTCCAGCCGGAGCTCGTCCCGTTCTTCTACACCGGCGCGCACGACGTGCCCACGGGAACCATCGGCCGCCTGCCGCCGGACGAGTTCACGGTCGAGACCACGACGACGAGCATGAACTACTTCGCGGTCCCGATCATCCTGAAGTACGGCGCCGCGGGCAACCGGTTCCACATCGGCGCGGGGCCGCAGGTCGGGTGGGTGCTCAAGGCGGACAACACGTACGAGGCGGTGCCGGCCGGCGACATAGAGATCACGACCGTCCAGGACATCAAGGGCGACATCACGTCCCCGGACTACGGCGTCGTCTTCCACTTCGAGTACAAGTTCAAGGACCACTACCTGAGCCCGAGCGTCATCGGCCGCTACTACTACGGCCTGAACGACGTCATCAGGGACAACACGGGCGACGAGGTCACGAACAGCGTCTTCCAGCTCCTGCTCTCGTTCCCGATCGGGGGCGAGAAGGACGTGCAGGGAGATTAGTCTCCCCCTCGAGACGAGCACCAACGCAAGAGCGCCGGCCGGAGCATCGGCCGGCGCTTCTTCGCGCGGTAGCCCGGATACGCGCTTCCGACTACCTTCCCGTCACCGCGGACTTCCGGAGTCGCTCGGAGCGCTGACGGGAACGGTGATCACGCGCCCTTCGCCTCCTTCAGATAGGCGGCGATGATCTCGTAGACGTTCACCTGCCCGATGAGACGCCCGGTCTCGTCCACGACCGGCAGCTCGTTGATGTGCTCCTCGAGGAGCACGCGGGGCACGTCCGCGAGGGAGGTCGCTTCGGTGACGGCGCGAGGGTGGTCGTTCATGATCTCCGTGACCGCGCGCGCGGAGAAGACCGAGAGCCGCTCCGCGGACGGGTCGACGTTCGGCGTCGTCATGGCGACGATTGGAAACAGATAGCCCACGATCGTGTTCATCCTCACGGCGCCGACGAGCACGCCTTCCTCGTCGACGACGTACGCGTGCCGGGTCCTCGTGTCGCGCACGATCGCCTCGAGCAGAACGTTCGTCGTCGCGTCGGCCGCGACCACCGTCGGGTCCTCGACGATCAGGTGGCGGACGTCTCCCACGGTCATGTCGCTGAGCGTCCTGAGTCTCTCCATCGACTCCGAACCCTCCTCGCCTCACCGCCTCGGGCCCGAGCGGCCGCACGGCCCGGCCTCGGGACTCGGGAGACCGGGAGACCGGGAGACCGGGAGACCGGCCCGCAGGTTACGGGCTCCCGTCGTCCTGGTCGATCTCGCCGGCCCGGGTCAGAGCGAGGCGGGTCAGGGCAGGCCCCACGATCTCGAAGATGATGCTCGTCGCCGTGATCACCGTGATGACCGCCGCCCCGATCAGAACCGGGTCGTAGACGATGCGCGCCACGAGGGGATGGGACGCCTGGTACCGGATGATGGCCTCCGCCACCTCGGGCCTTCGCGCGATCGCGTCGAACTCGTGCTTCGCGATCAGCGACAGACCGATCGCGACCCCAGCCTGGGACAGAATCCCGAGCCCGATCCACTTGCGTATCTTCTCGTCCATGCGCCCGAGCGAGGCGCCCGCCCGCGAGCCTCCGATCAGACCCGCCGATCTGGCGAGGATGTAGGCCACGCCGATGACCCCGAGCGTCGGGAGCTGGTTGATCTCCAGGTGAGCCCCCGCCAGGCAGAAGAAGAGGATGAAGAGAAGCGGCATGATCGACCGAAGGGGATCGGTCGTCCTTCGGACGAAGGCCTCCCGCCGCGTGTTCGCGAGGATGAACCCAGCCGCCATGTTCGTGAGGATGAGCGAGAGATGGAAGTACAGGGACAGTCCGGAGGCCACGAGGATGGTACCGAAGGTCATGATCAGCAGATCCCGCTCCGCGCGCAAGGGACGCACCAACTGACAGAACGCGAACCCGATCGCCGAACCGACCCCGAGGCTGATGACGATCTCCAGGGCCGGACGCCCCATCGCGGCCAGGATGCCGGCTCCGCCCGCGCTCGTCCCGAGCAGGTCCCCCAGCATCAGGTTCTTCGCAAGCGCTGCAGCGAACCCGAAGATGAGGATCGCGAGCCCGTCGTCGAAACCGACGACCGCGTAGAGCGCCTTCGTGAGGTCGCCCTTCGCTCGGTATTCCTGGATGACGGCGACGGTCCCCGCGGGAGCGCTGGCGGGCGCCACCGCTCCGAACAGGAGCGCCAGCGGCAAGCTCCTGGTGATGAAGTAGACGACGACCCCGACAGCGAGAAACGCTCCGAAGGACTCGGCGAGAATGACCGCGATGATCCCCTTGCCGAGGTGCCGGAGCGACGCGAGGTTCAGCTCCGCTCCGATGCTGAACGCGACGAAGCCGAGGGCCAGTTCCGTGATGAAGGAGAGGGACTCGAGGTTGCCTTCGTAGAAGAAGCCGAGAGCCGAAGGGCCCAGCAGAACGCCGAGCACCATGAAGCCGATCAACGACGGCAGGCGCACGCGCTTCGCGGCGCGGCCGAAGTAATAGCCGACGATCGCGATCACGCCGAGCAGCAGGAACGGCTCGACTCGGAATACCTCCCGCATGAACGGACTCCAGGCTCGCTCGTCAGGTCGCCAGCGACCCGGCCGCGAAGAAGACGTCCTGAACGGTGACGAGTACGCGCTCCGACTCGGCGAGGGGACCTGCGACTCCCTCGATTCGACGGATGATCTCGTTCGTCATCTGCCTGCGGACGAGCGAGACGATCACCCTGCTGAATGAGCGCGGGGTGTCGCGCCACAGGCCCGCGAAGAGCGGCACCTTCCAGAGATAGGAGCTGGCGTTCTGCGCTTCGAGGACCGCGGTGAATCGCGGCTCCGTTCCACCCAGAACCTGCAGGATCTCGCGAAAGAGATCCTCGTCCTGCACGAACACGTGGAAGAGGCTCCTCGCCTCCCCCTTCTCGGCCTGCGGCTCGTCGCGGAGGTGCCGCACGAATCCCTCGTACAAGGCGTCGTCGGTCCGGGCGAGAACCATCTCCTCCACCGCCTTCGGATCCGAGAGCACTCGGGAGACGGCAGACAGGATCTGGATATGCTCGGTCGACTCCCGGGACGGCCCGATGATGAAGATCACGAGCCGGACGGACTCGTCGTCGAGCGAGTCGAAGTCGACGCCGTCCGGGACGCTCATTACGCCCACAACGAAGTCCTCGACGGACTCGAGCCTGCAGTGGGGAATCGCGACTCCCTTACCGAACCCCGTCGTCCCGACAGCCTCACGTTCCTCCAGGCCACGAAGGACCGCCTCCTCGGATACCGACTGAAGGACGGAGCTCCGCTTCGCGAGCGCGGCGACCTCGCGAAGCACGTCGGTCTTGCTCCCGGCGGTGCGCGCAGCCCCCACGCACTCCCGGCGGACGATCTCCAGAGTCTTCATAGTTCGCTCCACGGTGAGGCTTCTGCAGGAGTAGCCAGGCAAGGCTAGCTCCGGCAGGTGTGAGAGTCAAGAAAAGCAGGCCGGAGAGGGGGGCACAGCTGAGGCCAGCTCAGACCGACGAGCGCGAGGCCTACCGCTTCAGTTTGTCCTTCACCTTCGCGCTCTCGAGCTCGCGGAGAGCGTCGGTGGCGATCCACTTCGCCGCTGTCGAGTCGAGCTTCTCGATCCGCCTCGCCTGGCGGATCGCCGACGCGTTCAGGCGTCTGTCGCGCTTCCCGATCTGTCGGAGCGCCCAGTTCACCGCCTTCATCACGTAGTTCCGCTCGTCGAGGGACGCCTTCTCGATGACGTGCAGGAACTCCTCGAACCGGGCGGCGCCTGTCTCTTTGTCGTGGACGGCGAGGGTCGCCATGAGCGCAAACGAGGCGCGCTTCACGAACTCCTCCTCGCGCCCGGCCCACTCGAACGCCTTCTTCCACGCGAACGGTGTCTTCCTGAAGAGGTTCAGGCAGCACTGGTCGCAGAGATCCCACGAATCGAACTTCTTCACCCAGCGCTCCATCAGTGCCTCCGTGACGCGCGCGGGGTCCTCGACCATCGACGCGAGGATGCGCGCGTCGTGGATGCCGGTCTTCCAGAGCTCCTTCGCGAGCGCGTGGTCGAGCCCGGCGGTCTTTGCGATCTTCCGGAGGTTTGGGATGGACACGCCGAGCGCGCTCTCGATGTTGATGCCGTATTTCGCCATGCCCTCGAGCGCTTCCGGCCGCGCGTTGCGCTCGAGTTCCTGCATGACCTCGGCGAAGGTCATCGCGTCGGGTGGAGGCTCTTTCCCGCGTGCGGGTGTCACTTCATCACCTCCGTAAGCCACCGGTAGAGGGGGGCCATGTCCTTGAATCGTCTGAAGCAATAGTCGAGAAGCTCCCGGCTGTAAAGCTCTTTCGGCACCTTCTCGGTAACTCCCGCCCAGAGGCCGTTGTAGAGGAGGTAATCGGCGTTCCGGTGTTCGGGATCGTAGCCGCGCGGCGTCCTCTTGTAGTGCTTCCCGCCGACCTCGTAGCCCTTCTTCGCCACGCCGTTCGCGGCGCGCACGAGCGCCGGCCCCTTCTTCGGGTGGACGACGGCGTCGCGGTACGTCGCGAGCGCTTCCTTCGAGAAGACGTGGGAGCCGATCGCGATGAGGAGCTCGGTCGGCTCGAGGTGGAAGTAGAACCCGGGGCTCTCCATCTTCTTCCGATCGGCCTCCCACCAGAGGATGCCGAGGTAGTTCTTGTACGGGCTCTTGTCCTTGCTGAACCTCGTGTCCCGGTAGATGCGGAAGATCGATCCGGGGCCGGTCGTGCGCGGGTCGGCCATGATGTTCGGCGAGAGCTTCTTCAGCCGCTCCCCCATCGCGAGGACGAATTCCTGGGCCGGCGCGAGAACGCTCTCCTTGTAGACGTCCTTGTTCGCGTTGAACCAGGTGCGGTCGTTGTGCTTCGAGAGGTCGCGGTAGAACTTGACGGTCGCTCTGGGGAAGCCGTCGAACGGGTACTCGGCTGGCATGGGGCATTCTCCTGTCTGGTGTGCCGGTCGATCGGCCGGTCTGCTTCTCGGGCGAAGGTCAGCGCGACTCCGGTCGCAGGACCTGGAAGATCACGGTCACCGTCGGCGCCCTCACCTTCGAGTCCTCAAGATACCCCTTCTTGTACCATTCGTACGGCCGCTCGACGAGGTCGAGGACCCGCGTGTAGAGCTCCGGATGCGGATCGAAGATCGTGAGCTGCGGCTCGAACGCGATCGTCCGCATGAAGATGTACTCGATGTCGTCCGCGAGGAGGTCGCGGTGCGCGGCGACCGCTCCCTCGCTGAGGATGCCGAACCCCAGCTCGTGATCGCCCATCGCGACGACGGTGTTGCCGGGCAGGTTCCCGACGAGCGGGTACCGGTACGTCTGGTGGAAACTCCCCTCGTTGACCTGCAGGACGAGGAGTCTCGTCCCTTCGGGGAACTCGTAGACCATGTCGGGCATGTGGTAGTGCTCGGACCTGGTCGGGAAGTCCTTCTTCGAGGCGACCAGATCGTCGTCTCCGTAGACCACGCGTAGCGACTCGAGCGAGGAGAACGCCACACCGACGACGAGGACGCCGACGAGGACGGAACGTGTGGCGCGGCCCGCCGAGTCGAACAGGAGCGCCACTGGCACGCACGCGAGCGCGAACGCGGGGAGCAGATATCTCGGGAGGCGGAACCCGGAGATACACCAGGTGCCGACCACGATCGCGAGCAGGGAGAGCACCGCGACGAGACACGGGCGCAAACGACGCTCTTCGTCCATCGCGCGGAGTCTCGCGATCCCGAGGACGAACCCCGGCCCCGCGAGCGCCGCGAACGCCGCCCCGAACCCGACCGAGCTCGAGTACGACCCCTGCTTCGCGTGATCGATCCACGGGAAGAGAATCCACCCCGAAGGGCTCGCAACGTACCGCAGCTCCTGTGCACCGTACGTTCCCGCGACTCCTGTGCCGCTCCAGATCTCCCAACCGCCGACCCCGACCGCGAGCGGCGCGAAGGGGTTCCCCGCGACGATCCAGTTCTGGAGGAACCAGAAGAGCGACGGGACCGCCATCGCGATGCCGAACGTCGCCGCGTGCCTGAGCGGTCCGCGCCACGCCCGACGACCTGCCTCCCGGTCGGCCGCGTCGCGCTCCCGTTGGCGGAAGAGGAAGAAGACGAGCGGCAGGACGAGGAGCGCCGTCGGAACGACCGTGTACTTCGTCCCGAGGGCGAGACCGAAAGCGAGGCCTGCGACCGCCAGTTCCGTCCGGACTCCGGGCGCCGCGTTCCTCGATCTCAACGCCCGGCACAGGAGGAGCGCGCCCGCTGCGACGAGCGCGGCGACCATGAGATCGTTCTTCGCGATCGCCGACTGGAAGAACACGATCGGCGCCGCGAGGAAGACGACGGCGGAGACTGCGGCCGATCGCGCCTTCGTTCCCAGCTCGCGCGCGAGGCCGTAGACCGCGACGGCACCGAGGAGCGCGAACGGAAGCTGCACCAGCGGCACGAGACGATCGGTGCCGCTGAAGAGCCCGAAGAGGAGCGCGATCTCCCCGTTCCCCGGGAAGAACGCCGCCGACGCGCCGTAGTTGCCGAGGTTTCCGTGCTGGAGCCAGGCGACGGCACGCGGGAGGTGGTACGCGAGGACGTCCCAGCCGCGGGGTGGAGCGGAGAGCGCGAGGACGATCGCGTTCGGGAGGAGGACGACCGCGACGCCGATGGCGACGAGGACGGTCGGATCGAGACGCCGGTGCGAACCGTCGCCGGTCTCCTTCGGCAAGGACCCGGCGCGTGCGACGCGGGAACTCCAGCCCCACGCGAGCGCCGAGAGGACCGCGACAGCGAGAGCCACCGTCCACGGACCGACCAGCGGGGTCTTCGTTATCGCCGCGAGGATTCCGACGATCTGCATCGCGGCGACGAGGAAGGCGAAGAGCGCCACCCCGAACACGACGAGCCTGGGCGAACGGGCGGGCCAGAGCCGGGCGACCGCGTACGCGCCCGCCCCTGCCAGAACGGCTGCTATCGCGACCGGAATCGGAGAGAGCCCCACGGATCCCCCTCGGCCTCAGGAGCGGCCGGATCGTTCGACGACGCGTCGGCGACTCACCTGCCGGCGAACCAGCGGAAGAGACGGCCGACCTCGTCCCAGTGGATGGCCAGGTAGAGAACGAGCAGGAGACAGCACGCGGACGCGGCCACCGCCGACGCCGGGAGCGGCGGGTTCCCGCTCGGGTTGCTGACGCCCGGCTTCCCGGCCGACGGCCTCGCTGCGCCCTGTTTCCCCGGCGCCCGTCCCGCTGACGCTCTCTTCTTCTTGCTCTTCTTCGCGGCCATCTCGAACCTCGTCCCGGGGTCGCCCGGGACATCGGGAGTCACCTGCGGACAGGACAATGATACCACGCCCGGCGCGCGTCGGAACTGAGTCTTCGGGGCGCAGCGCACGCGTGAGGTGCGCCGTACTGACGCTGCTCCCCCGTTAGAGGGGACATTTTCTCATTGCAGTTAGAGAGGACATTTGTGCTTTGCTACCACAGGCCACCGAGGGCTTCTTGCCCAGCGCCACCCCCTGTGATATCGTTGAGAGGTGCTGTGGATTCGAGCGCGCAAGTTGCCGAACGCGCGAGCCGATGTCCCGTTCCAACCCGGAGGTCCCGGACATGAGAACGCTCGTCATCCTGCTCCTCATCCTCGCCCTCGCTTCACAGGCCGCTGCTCAGGTGAATGGTGACCTCGAGATCATCGACGGGAAGTCCGTCCTCACCGTTTGGGGGACCCACTACGAGCGCGGCTATGCGCAGGGCTACCTCGCGGGCGACGGGATCAAGGCCATGTTCGACGACTACATGATCGCCTACCTGTGCTACGGGAGCGCGTTCATGTACGGGCTCTTCCGCGCCGAGTACGTGGGCAGCTACACGGTGGACGCGGACTACGTGGACGAGGCGAACGGGATGGTCGCCGGGATGATCGACGCCGGCGTCAGTCTCTACAACAACACGCTCGGGCGGAACGTCGACGTCACCGATCTTCTCGCCTGTAACGCCATCATCGACATCGGCCAGGCACTCGGCCTCACGTCGATCGCTTGCTCCAGCCTCTCGAGCTGGGGAACGAGCACGGCGGACGACCCGACCCTCGCCGGCAACCACATCATCACGCGCCACCTCGACTGGACGAAGCACCCCGCGCTCAGGGAGAACGCGATCCTCATCGTGCAGCTCCCCTCCGAGTCGGACGAGCAGGCGTGGCTCTCGATGACGTGTCCCGGATTCATGGGCTCGCTCTCGGGTATCAACGAATCGGGAGTCGGCGCGTTCCTGAACATGGGGAACAACTCGGTCGGCAGCGCGGGCGCGCCGTACCACCCGATCCTCCTCTCCGTCAGGAACGGAGTCGAGGCAGCGGACTACGACGGGAGCGGCGAGTGCACGCCGGACGACGTCGTCCGCGCCATCGAGGACAAGAGCCGGTTCGGGGGCTACATCGTCCACGCGACGAAGAACGAGGGGACGGGCTCGAGACCGCTCGTCATCGAGTGCAACAACCAGAACGGCGTCGCGGTACGCGACCTCTCGGACAACACGATCGTGCCGGGCGAGAACCTGCTGGCGACGAACCACTTCCGCGTCCTCTACGCCCCGGTCTTCTGCGACCGCTACCAGGGCGTCGTGAGCGAGCTGAATGCCTCGACCGCGATCTCCCCCGAACGCAGCTGGCAGGTCATGGCAGACGAGGCCGGCTCGTTCTCCTCGAACATCCAGGCGATGCAGTACATCGAGTCGGAGGGACGGCTCGCGTGGGCGCTCGACACCGCGACCGAGCCCGCGTACATGCAGGAGCCCACGGTCTTCGACTTGAACGAGCTCTTCGACACCGGGAGCGGGATCGAGGAGAGCGCGCGGCTCGCGCTTCTTCACCAGAACCGGCCCAACCCTTTCAATCCCCGAACGGACATCGCGTACACGATCCCGGCGGGCGCCGCGTCCTCACGAGTCACGGTGAAGGTCTACGACGTCGCCGGCCGACTCGTGAAGCGGCTCGTCGACGCGGACCGGACTCCCGGGACGCACACCGTGACGTGGGACGGCAGGGAGGAAGACGGCGGGGACGTCGCGAGCGGCGTCTACTTCTGCAGGATCACCTGGAACGGCGAGAGCGAGACCAGGCCGATGGTGGTCCTCAGATAGAGGGTCGCTCTGGCAGCCCGGCGTGCGGCACGGCGGTTGAGGACGTGATTCGGGACAGCATCACGGCGCTACACGGACAACCACGCTGATCAGTGAGGGAAGATCGACCATGAGACCGATGCTTGCGTTGTTAGCTGCCTGCCTGCTCGTTGCGGGGACGGCGCTGGCCCGGGTGGAGGAGAGCGGAAGCGCCGCCGTGAGCACGATGCGCGAGCACTGCGGCACCGCAGCATACGAGACCACGAGCCACATCGGCGGCGCGATACCGGACGCGGACCCCGCCGGCGTGGTCTTCGGTCCCATCCAGACGCCTGACGGCGAGACCATCTACGATGTCATACTCTCGGCGGAGCTCATCCACACGTACATCGGTGATCTCAGGCTGTGGCTCCTCTACGACACCGACTGCGACGGCCTGGCCGAGGTGATCGGCCAAGTGCTCTGTCGCCCCGGGATGGAGGCGTGCCCTCCGGACGGCTGCTGCGGCTACGAGGCGTGGCTGGACGGGTGGTACAACTTCGACGACACCGCTTCCACTTCCATCGAGGAGTTCCCCACCGGGGAGATACCGGGCGACTGCTACGGTCCCGATCACGACAGCGTGGGGCTGAGCGTCTTCGACGGGCTGTCCTCGGGCGGATGCTTCTGGTTGTGGGCCGCGGACGGAGCTGCGTCCGATGAAGGCTCGGTGTCGGTCTGGGAGGTCAGCATCCTGTACGAGGAGACGCCCGTTGAGCAGTCGAGCTGGGGAAGCGTGAAGGCCCTCTACCGTTGATGTGAAACAGCCGGTGTCACGGAAGAGGCGGATGGCCCACACCCCGCTGCGGGGACGTGGGTCATCCGCCTCATGCGTTTCCCGCGGCTGCGGAGCGCCGACTCACTTCCGTGGCCGCCCTACTGCAACAGCACCGGGGTCTTCCCGTCCTTGAGAACGCTCTCGAGGAACGCCTTGAGCTCGGCATACCCTTCGCGACCGACGAGCCCGCCGGCGACGACGATCTCTCGCTCGACGGTCAGGGAGTTCGGACCGGTCTCGTAGGTCGCGCGGTAGATGCAGTCGCCGAAGCTGTACTCGCAGGATTCCGGTACCGCCACGGGCGACAGACCCTCGGGGTAGGTGAGCGTCGCCGTCACGACGTCGCATCGCTCGAGGCCCCGGAGGTCCACGGGGCTCTCCCGTTCCTTCTTCGCGACTATCCCCCCGAACGCATCCTCGAGTGCGCCTCCCGAGGGTATCGTGCCCGAGAGGATGTTCCCGGTCGAGGCGAAGAGCCCCGGGATCTCGAAGCTCAGGTCGTAGACCAGCGGCTCCGCAGCATCTTCCTCGCCCGAGACATCGACCGACAGAAGCTCCACCCCAGGGTGCAACGCCGCAAGCGCGGCCAGCACTTCGTCCTGGAAGTCATCCTTCGATGTCGACTGCAGATGACTCCGCTGCGGGCTCGTCGCGTCGACGCGCGTGTACGACGACTGCCTCTCGACGGTCGCGTTGCCGTCTCTGGTGAGCACCACGGTCGTCTCCACGGTCCGGGGGTTCTCGCACACGCCAGTGGCCGGGATCACGGAGAGGCCGTCTTCCCCGCGCCTCGCGAGGAGAGCGGGCGCTCCCGCCAGCGATCCGGGGATCTGATCCGGGTCCGGGAACCTGACGGTGGGGTCGTACCACCGCTTCCCGCCGTTCGGGGGCTCGCGACACACGACGACGTGCTCGAACCTCGGTGACGGAAGGTACGCCTCCGCGGCGTCAGTGTCGGGCGTCACGAGCGCGGGGTAGCAGCCCCTGACGCCCGCCGCGTCCAGGAGCGCGATCATGAGGATGCACTTGTCCTTGCAGTCTCCGAATCGGTCGCGCAGCACCTCCTCGGCCTCACGGGGAACGTGGGCGCTTTGATAGAACGGGATGAACTGGTAGGTGATGTCCTTGGAAACGAACCGGAGGATGCTCAAGACCTTCTGCTCCTCGGTGACATCGCCTTCAGTGAGCTCGGCCGCCTTCTTCCGCACGCTTCTTGTCACCTCGGCCTGCCCCTTCGACAGGTCCTCGTACCACTCCGCGACCTTCGACCAGCTCTCGATCGACGAGACGTCGAGCCACGGGAGGTACGATCTGGCCGGCGGCGAGGCGGGCTCCCGGCTCGTGCGCGGCGGGTTCCTGAAGAGCCACTCCTGGCTCTCGTATCCGTCGTTCAGCGTCTGAGTGCGGTGGACGATGGACTGAGTGTAGTCATCCTCGTTGTGCAGCCTGGTCTGCACCTGTGTGCCCGCCGGGGCAATGAGCGTGTACGACGACTCCAGACACGGGTCCCGGAACGAGAAATGGTGGTAGTCCCAGAAATTCCCCGTGAGCGCTCCCGAAACGAACGCCGTCGACTGGTAGTGCAGAAACAAGACGTCGTCGATCTCGACGTTCGAGAAGACGACCCGCGAGCCCACAGTCTCGGCCTCGTGCTCCATCCCGTCGGGCTTGATGGTCTTCCGCTCGATGAACACGAGGTCCCCGGCGTGCGGGTTCACTCTCACCCTGTAGTTCTCCCACCGCCGGATGCCCTCATCGTTCAGGATCTGCACGGCGACGATGTAGTCGAGGACGCTCGCGTGGCGGTCGTACACGAGCCGCCGCTTCCGCTCCATGAGCACGACGGCGTCCTCACCCTCGTAGTCCTCGGCGTCGATTCTCATCTTCGTGACGGCGCTGATGCTCGGATCAGGCATGAACGTTCTGTAGGAAGGCTTGCCCCTGAGCGACCTGATCTTGTCCCGCAGCTCGAAGCTCCCGGGGTCGATCGCGAGAGCGCCCTCGAGCGCGTCGGCGGCCCTCGAGTTGCTGTACGCCCGGAACCAGCGCTGGACTCCGTCCTGGTTCTCGAGGGTGATGACTCTGGTCGGGTGGCTCCCTCCCGGCCACATCATCTCGAGTTCTTCGTCCGTGAGAGTACGCTCGCCGTCCGGAAACAGCGTGTAGATCGCGGAGTCGTCGAAGTCGTAGCCGTTCTCCAGGAACAGCGCGAGGTAGTACACGAGCGAGACGCTCTGGGGGAAGCTCCTCAGGCACTCGTTGACCGTCTCCCACGCTTTGTCCAGCTTGTCCTGCGCGAGAAGCGAGCCGACGTAGTTCACCCAGAGATACTCGGCGTCAGGAGCCAGCTCCAGGAAGCGCTTGAGCTCCTTCTCCACCTCGGCGTGATCTTCTTCCTCGGCGCTCTCGAAGTACCGCATGGCCCTGGCGCTCAGAACCGGCATCCGCTTGACCATGTCCTTGTTGTGCCGCTTCGTCTCCGCGGCGAGCCCTCGAGCTTCCGCATACCTGGCAAGGTAGTAGTACCCGAGCGGTTCGTCCTTCAACTGCTTCGTCATCTTCTCCGCGGCGTCCTTGAGATCCTCGAGCTTCTGCTCCTCGAGCAGGCAATCCAGCCTGAGCTCGAGCGCCTCGCGACACGACGGCGCCCTCAGGAGCACACCCTCCGCCGAGGACCGAGCGAGTTCGTAGCGCTTCTTGTCGAAGTCCTTGCCAGCCAGGTAGAGCGTCGCCGGCGCAAGTTCCGGCTCGAGCTCGGCGGCGAGCGACATGAACTGCTCGAACTCGTCTTCCTCGTCCGCTCCACCGTAGGCGACGGCAACCGCGAGCAGCATGAGCGCGGAGTCCGGATAGCGATCGGCCACACGCTCGCAGAGCGCGATGGCGCTGTCCGGCTCGGCGTACATCATCATCCGGTGGAGGTTCCAGAACTCCGCCTCCGCGTCGTCGGGAGCTGAGGCCATGCGCGCGTCGATGTCCCGAAGAAACGTGGCGTCGACGAGACGGGGGTTCAGCTCGTGCAGGGAAACGCCCGCGATCTTCGCGCTCGAATCGAACGAGATTCCTTTCACCTCGGATCCGTCGGTCTCAGAGATCGCGCACGTCACGTAGTCCAGACCGTCACGCTTCGAGAGCTTGAATGCGAGGAGGCTCTCCCCCGACGGCAGATCCACGTGCCACTGAAGCGCCTCGTCCCCGCCCGCGTGCCTGCTGCCCTCCCCGATCAGAGTGTCGTTGATGCGAAACTCCATGTCGCCGGAGTACCCGACCGATACGAGATAGGTGCCGGCCTTCTTGATCGTCGCGACGGTTCGCACGTATGCCGTGGTGCTCCGGCTCTTGTGGAAGTACTCACTCGGCCGAATCGCACGGCCCACGGACACGAGCCCGGGCGTGAACCAGGACACACTCTGGCCGAACTTGCCCGTGTACGGAGTCTGTGTCGGGAACTTCGTGTCCGCGTGGTCCTTGCCGTGCCCCGACCCGGAGGTGTTGTCGAACGGACCCAGGATGTACCAGCGGTCGATCCGGTTCAGCTCCTCCGCGAGTCTCTCCGCCTTGCGGGCGTCCCCCGCAAGAAGCGCGTAGTCCGCAGCCAGCGC
>JALGVN010000147.1 GCA_025774645.1 bacterium | reverse complement strand
TCGGAGGGTGCACGGCACCACGGAGCACACCGGCGGCGTGCCGAGCTGTCGCGAGCGCGAGTTCAACTCGCTCAAGGAGGTGAAGCGGCTCCGGAGCGAACTCGACCGCGCCGTGCGGAACGAGGAGTACGAGCGCGCGGCGGAGATTCGGGACCGCATCCGCGCGAAGGAACAGGAGCTCGCGTCGGAAGCGGGCGCGGATGCGCCGGGGGCGGCGGGCGGGGACGGGAAGGGCGAGAATGTGGACGTTCGAGACGATGATGACTGAACCGCCGGGCTGGGTCTCGGCATCGGGTCCCAGGTCCGACGTGATCCTGTCGACGAGGGTCCGCCTCGCGCGGAACCTCGAGGGAAGTTCGTTCCCGAACCGCGCGACCGACGAGGAGCTCCTCGCGGTCCGCGAGCGCGTCCTCTCGGCGATGGCCGGGAGCAACTACCTCACGAACGCCCTCGTCGTCAGGATGGAGGAGGCGAGCCCCGCAACGAAGCGGGTGCTCGCCGAGCGGCACCTCACGAGCGCGGAGTTCGCGGACGGCGGCGCGGGGCGCGCGGCCGTCGTGGGGGAGAACGAGGTGGTCTCCGCCATGGTCAACGAGGAGGACCACCTGAGGCTCCAGTCCATACGGTCGGGGCTCCAGCCGGTCGACGCGAGCCGTCTGGTGCAGAGGATCGATTGTGAACTGGAGCGGAACTTGCACTATGCATTCGCCAGCGACTGGGGATATCTTACAGCCTGCCCGACGAATGTGGGCACCGGGATTCGTGTGTCCGTGCTCGCGCACCTTGTGGGTCTCGCGCGGAGCAGCAGGATCGCTCAGGTTCTCGGCAGCGTGTCCAAACTGGGGTTGTCGGTGCGCGGCTTCCACGGAGAGGGGAGTGCCGCGCTCGGAGGGTTCTTCCAGATATCGAACCAGACGACGCTCGGCCAGTCCGAAGAGGACATCGCCTACACGGTCGAGCGCGTTGCGGGTCAGCTTGTGGGGCTCGAGCTGGGCGCGAGGGAGGAGCTCGGCCGGAAGCACGGCCGGCGTCTCTCGGACGAGGTGCACCGCGCGTACGGTGTGCTCGCGAACGCAAGGATGATCTCCGCGGAGGAGGTCATGGAGAACGCGTCCACGCTCAGGCTCGGAGTGGCTCTCGGGCTCATTGATGAAGTCGACCTCGGCTCGGTGAACAGACTCCTGGTCATCACCCAGTCGGGACATCTTATGTACACGCACGGCGGAGAGCCGACGGAAGCGCAGCGTGACGGCGCTCGGGCCGACCTCGTGAGGAACGAACTCAAGTCCCGCGGGTGAGGTGACGGACGGCTCCATACGGAGGGCTTCCATGCAGAGACAGAGAGACTTCACCCCGAGGGTGAGGAGGGTTCTCTATTTCGCGCGCGAGGAGGCTGCGAGGCTGCACCACGACTACCTCGGCACCGAGCATCTCCTCCTCGGCATCGTTCGGGAAGGTGAGGGCGTAGCGGCGACGGTCCTGAGGGAGCTCGCCATCGACCTCGACACGGTGAGGGAGATGGTGGAGTCGTACGTCGCACGCGGAAGCTACGGCGCCTCCATGAAGGAGACGCAGTGGACGCCTCGCGCCAAGACGGTGCTGGAGCTCGCGCGAGAAGAGGCGAGGATCCTCCACCACCAGTACATCGGGACCGAACACCTGCTTCTGGCGCTCATCCGGGAGGGCGAGGGGGTCGCGGCCAAGGTGCTGCGCGATCTCGACGTCGATCTCCGGACGGCGCGCGAGCAGGTCATGAAGGTCCTGGGAGGAGGAACGGCCGCAGAGGCGCCCGAGCCCGCGACGGGAAGGGACGCGGAGACTCCGACGCTCGACCAGTTCGGGCGCGACCTCACGGAGTACGCGCGGAAGGGCGAGCTCGACCCGGTCATCGGCCGACAGCAGGAGATCGAGCGGGTCCTTCAGGTCCTCTCGCGCAGGAAGAAGAACAACCCGGTGCTCATCGGCGAGCCCGGTGTGGGGAAGACCGCGATCGTGGAGGGGCTGGCGCAGATGATCGTCTCGAACGATGTGCCCGCCACTCTGAAGGACAGGAGGCTCGTCATGCTCGACCTCTCGTCGACGGTCGCGGGGACGAAGTACCGCGGGCAGTTCGAGGAGAGGCTCAAGACCCTGATCGCGGAGATCAGCGAGAGCGACAACGTGATCATCTTCATCGATGAGCTGCACACGATCGTCGGCGCCGGCGGAGCCGAGGGTGCGATCGACGCGGCGAACATGCTGAAGCCGGCCCTTGCCAGAGGTGAGCTCCAGTGCATCGGCGCGACGACGCTCGACGAGTACCGCAAGCACATCGAGAAGGACGGGGCGCTGGAGCGCAGGTTCCAGCCGATCATCGTCGACCCGCCGTCGGTCGAGGAGACGATCGAGATTCTCCGAGGACTCCGCTGCAGGTACGAGGAGCACCACTCGGCGGAGATCACCGACGAGGCTCTCGTCTCGGCGGCGAAGCTCGCCGACCGCTACATATCCGACAGGTTCCTCCCGGACAAGGCGATCGACGTGATCGACGAGGCCGGTGCGAGGGCAAGGCTCGAGATGAGCGCGATCCCGACCGAGGTCAAGGAACTCGAGCAGCAGCTCGACGCGGTCTCGTGCGAGAAGCGCGCCGCGAGCGAGAACCAGGAGTTCGAGAAGGCGGCCGAGCTTCGCGACAGGGAACGCGAGTATCGCGGCAAGCTCGAGACGGCCCGGAAGGACCTCATCAAGTCGAAGCACCAGAGGAAGGCGAAGGTCGAGTCCGAGGACGTCGCCGCGGTCGTGGCCGGCATGACGGGCATTCCGGTGAAGAAGCTCGCCCAGGAGGAGACCGAGAAGCTCCTCAGGATGGAGGACGAGCTCCGGAAGCGCGTGGTCGGTCAGGAGGAGGCGCTGACGACCGTCTCGAAGGCGGTCAGAAGAAACCGCGCCGGGCTCCGCGACCCGCGCAGACCGATCGGCTCGTTCATCTTCCTGGGGCCGACCGGCGTCGGGAAGACCGAGCTCGCAAGGGCGCTCGCGCAGTTTCTGTTCGAGGACGACAACGCGCTCGTCAGGCTCGACATGTCCGAGTACATGGAGCGCTTCGCCGTGTCGAGGCTCGTCGGCGCGCCTCCGGGCTACGTCGGCTACGAGGAAGGCGGGCAGCTGACCGAGAAGGTCAGGCGTCGCCCGTACAGCGTGGTCCTCTTCGACGAGATCGAAAAGGCGCATCCCGACGTCTTCAACATCCTCCTGCAGGTCCTCGAGGACGGCCAGCTCACGGACAGCTTCGGCCGCGTGGTCGATTTCAAGAACACGGTCATCATCATGACCTCGAACGTCGGCGCGCGCGACATCGCGCAGGGCCGCGGGATCGGGTTCCAGCAGGACGAGAGCGGGATGGACGTCTACTCGCAGATGAAGGGCAAGGTCACCGACGCCCTGAAGATGGTCTTCAATCCCGAGTTCCTGAACCGCGTCGACGGTACGGTCGTGTTCAAAGCGCTCGGTCTGGATGAGATGCGTCTCATCGTTGACATCCTCCTCCTTGACGTCGAGGGGCGCGTGGCCGACGCCGGCATCGCGCTCGACGTCAGTGAAGAGGCGAAGGAGCTCCTCATCGAGAAGGGGTTCGATCCCGCGTTCGGCGCGAGGCCGCTCCGGCGGGCCATCCAGCGCTACTTGGAGGACCCGCTCTCCGAGGAGATCCTGAAAGGCAAGTACACCGACGGCGGCCGGATCGCCATCGAGCGGAAGGGAGACGAGCTCTCGTTCCGCCGGTCGCGCAAGAAGGTCAAGGCCGCCGGCTAGGGGGGATAGAGCCGCAACGGGCCCACACTCCGATCCGCCACACTTTCGGAGCGGCGGTGCTTAGCCTCGAGGGCCTCTGCGACTTCCCGGACAGGGAAGCTCCGAGCGAATGCGACACCGCAGGTGGGTCGTCGTCCTCGCAGTTGTGATCGTTGGCCTCGTTCCCTTGGGATTCCTGGGGGTCAGGGTCGGCTCACGCCATCCAGCCGTCAAGCGCGCGCTTCTGTCGCGCATCATGCCCAGCGTCGAAGGACAGCTGTCGATCGGCGAGCTCGACATCGGGCTCGCCTCGCTGCACATCGGCGACGTCGTCATCGACCTCGAGGACGCGGGTTCCATCTACGTGCCCTCGGCGACGGTGAACGTGAGCTACCGCAAGTTCCTGGCGGGCGGGCTCGAGGCCCGGCGCTCGCTCGGGAGCGTCATCCTCAACGGTCCGCGGGTGCGCGTCGTGTACGGCGGGGGCGAGCCCGACACCGTCGGGCAGTTCGACCCCGCGACGCTGGCGGAGCTCCTGCCCGACTACGTTGTCGTCTCCGACGGCACCGTCGTGCTCGAGGACGCCGTGACGGGGCGGAGCATGTCGGTGTCCTCGATCGATCTCCTGATCGAGCGACGGGAAGACGGAGCGATCGAGGGGAGGGTCGTGGCGAGCAGCCTGGGTGGGAGGGGCAACCTCGTTGCCGATCTCTCGTGGGACGTCGAAGCGCAGGTCCTCACGGCGGAGGGCGTGCTCGAGGACGGCCTCCTCTCGCGGGGGCTTCCTCTGCCGGAGAGCATCCCGCTCGAGCTGATCGAAGGGGAGATCGGCGCGACGTTCTCGGCGACGGTCGGCCGCGACGCCGGCTCGTTCGGCGTCGACTTCGTGCTCTCGGACGGCGCGATCGAGCTCCTGGATCTCGGCGAGCGCCTCACGGGCGTCGAGGGCGAGGGTCGCTTCGACGGCGACGTCCTCGACTTTTCCCGTCTGGCCGGGCGTTGGAGAGACGCCGGCTGGAGCGCCGCGGGAGCGTTCTGCATCTCGGCGTGCGATCTTCGCGGAGTCACCGGGCGCGCGGTCGGCATCCCGCTCACGCCGCTCGTCGAGATCGTCGGAGGGACTCCGCTCGAGCTTGAGGGGACGCTCGACGTCGACTTCGTGATACGGGGGACGCTCGACGATCCGGTCATCGGTATCGAGGCGGAGGCTCCGGCGCTCACCGTCGACGGCGTGCCGGTCTCGAACGCCCGGGCGGAGGGAGTTCTCGCGGACGACGTGATCGAGGTTCGCTCCGCTCACGCGGAGGCGCTCGGCGGTACGTTCGATCTCCGGGGCACCGTCGGGCGGGCCGGGGAAGGCGAGCCGTGGAACGTCGAGGCGGGCGGGGACGCAGTCGGGCTCGACCTCTCCCAGATGTCGGAGCTCCTGACCTGGGGCACGGCGGAGGGGTCGCTCGACCTCCTGGACTTCCAGGCGAGAGGCACGACCGAACGGCTCGACGTGGAGTCGCTCATGCGGTGGCGCGACGTCACGATCGGCGCCGTCGGGATTGGCGGCGGCGCAGGTGGGGTTCTCATGAGAGACGGCTCGCTCTCCGTCTCGCTCGGCGCGGCCGACGGCACGTACTCCCTGAACGGCGAGGTGACCGACGTGTTCTCCGACCCCGTCGTCGGCGCCGAGCTGGTCCTCTCTGCGCTCCCGGTCGACTCGCTCCTCGGTTCGAAGGAGGGCTCCGTTCTGCAGGCGACCCTGGACGGCGCGCTGCGCCTCGACGGGTCGCCGACCGATCTCGCGGTCGCGGGGGACGTCGTGGTGGAGGGGGTCCACGCGAAGGCGACGCTCGGGGTCTCGGGAGGCTATCGGGAGACGTCGTCCGGCGGGCCCGATCTTTCGCTCTCCGTCCGGTCGGAGGACGCCGCCGTCAGAGGCGTGCGCGTGCCGTTCACCGCCGGCCTCACGTATGACGGCACGCGGATCGTGTTCGACTCCGCCGACATCGGGGGCGTCGGCGAGGCGCACGCGAGCATAGAGCTTGCCGGCGAGAGGCCGCTCCTCGCGAGCCTCGTGGTGTCCGAAGCGGACATCCGGGACATCATCACCATGGTGACCGGGGCGGAACCGCCGGAAGGTCTCGCCGGTCTCGCCTTCGCCTCCGTCTCCGTTCACGGCACGGTCGAGGAACTCGAGGCGAGCGTCCAGCTTCAGCTCGGGAACGCGGAGTTCGCGGGTGTCACGGATCTCGACGCCGCCCTGATGGCCGTCCTCCGCGAGGGCGACGTCGTGATCGAGGAGTTCACCCTCATGCAGGGAGGCCGCGAGATCGCGAGCGCCGACGGCGAGGCCGATCTCGACGGCAGTATCACGCTCTCCGTTCGCGGCGAGGGCATACCCGGTCCTATCCTCGGCGGCTCCCCGGAGTCGCGCTTCGACGTGACGATGGGGATCGGAGGGGAGACGCGGGAGCCGAACTTCGACGCGAGGATCTCCGCGACCGACGGGGAGCTCGCGGGGATCCCCTTCGACGAGTTCTCCGCGATGATCACCGGCGCGGACGGACTGGCGCGCGTCGACCCGCTCGCCCTCGAGAGACGCGGGATCTACAGGC
>JALGVN010000146.1 GCA_025774645.1 bacterium | reverse complement strand
GCTCTCCGAGGTCGACCCGGTCTCCGCGGAGCGGATTCACCCGAACGACGCGGCGCGGATCGTGCGCGCGCTCGAGGTCCACATGTCGACGGGGAAACCCCTCTCCGAGTGGCATGCGACGGGGACGCGGACCCCCGCGTTCTCCGCGTTCTTCTGCGGCCTCACGATGCACCGCGACGCAATCTACGAGCGGATCAACGACCGCGTCGACAGGATGATGAAGGGCGGGCTCCTCGAGGAAATACGAGAACTCGTTCGAGCCGAGAGTCTCCGCCTGGGCATGCCGGCCGCGAACGCCGTCGGATACCGGGAGCTTCTTCCGATCGTCGAGGAGGGAGACGCGGACGCGGCGGTCGGCGACGTCGAGGAAGCAGTGCGGCTGATCAAGAGGAACACGCGACGGTACGCGAAGCGCCAGCTCACCTGGTTCTCGGGACTCGAGGCGGCCATGTGGATCGACGTCGAGCAGGAGGGGACGGAGGGCGCGGCGAGGCAGATCGCGGACGCGTGGACGGAGCGACGGGGCGAAACGCCTTGACAGACACCCTCAGAGAGTGTATCTACTCATAATTGGATGTTCAGATGACTGTGAGCGGGCATAACTCAGCTGGTAGAGTATCAGCTTCCCAAGCTGAGAGTCGCGGGTTCGAATCCCGTTGCCCGCTCCATTTTTGTGCCCGTGAGCGGAGGTCCCGATGCGAGTGGAGAGGGTGGAGCCGGGGTCCGAGGCAGACCGGGCCGGCGTGGAGGCATCGGACCTGCTTGCTGAGATCGACGGCAAGCCGGTCCGGGACGCCATCGACATCGCGTTCGTCCTGGGCATGGCCGGAAGCGGACGCATCCCTTGGGAGTTCGCCCGTGGCGGCGGCCATCTGACGGCACACCTCCCGGCCGGTCGCCCGGAGGACCTCGGCCTCACGCTGGCTGCGGACCGCGGACGCACGTGCGGCAACCGGTGCGTCTTCTGCTTCGTCGACCAGCTCCCGCGCGGGCTTCGGAGGAGCCTATACGTCAAGGACGAGGATTACCGCCTCTCGTTCTCGCACGGAAACTACATCACGTTGACGAACCTGTCGGACGGGGATTACGAGCGCATCGCCGAGCAGCGGCTCTCGCCGCTCTACGTGTCGGTGCACGCTACCGACGACGCCGTGAGACGCCTCATGCTTGGAAACGCCCGCGTACCCTCTATAATGAAGGGGCTCACGCGGCTCGCGGAGGCCCGGATCCGCCTGCACACCCAGATCGTCCTGTGCCCCGGAACCAACGACGGCGCGGTCCTGGAACGGACGCTGGGCGACCTCCAATCGCTCGGTGAAGTCGTCGAGTCGATCGCGGTGGTCCCCGTCGGTCTGACGTCGCACAGGGAGGGGCTCCCAAGCGTGGCCCCGGTGACCGCGGACGACGCGGCCGCCGCCCTCGACACGATCGGTGCGTGGCAGGAACGTCTGGTAACGGAACGCGGCGCGCCAGTGGTCCACGCGGCGGACGAGCTCTACCTCCTCGCCGGACGGGACCTCCCGCCGTATGACGCATACGGCGACTTCCCGCAGATCGAGAACGGGGTCGGGCTCCTGAGGGCCTTCGAGGCGGAGCTCAACGAGGGCGCGGCAGCACTCGGCGCCGGCACCGATGCCCCGCTCGACGTCACGGTCGTCACGGCGAAGCTCGCGGCGCCGTTCCTAGAGGAGGCGATCGCCGACGCGCTGGCGGACGTGCGGAACCTGAGCGTCCGCGTGGTCGTTGCGGAGAACGAGCTCCTGGGGCAGTCGGTTACCGTCGCCGGGCTCCTGTCGGGTGCCGACATGGCGCGCGCCGCCCGGTCGACCGGACCCCGCGGCCTCGTCCTCCTGCCGGGGGAGGCATTCAACGACGCCGGGCTCGCGCTCGACGGGATGACCGTCGCGGACATCGCGCGCGAGTCGGGGGCCGAACACGTCGTCGCGACGCGCGACCTCGTCGGAGCGATCGCCAAGTTCGCGGAGCGGAACGGAGACTCCGCAGACAAGGACGCAGCATGAGCGCCGACCCGAGAAGCCTGCTTCCGATCGTCGCAATCGTCGGCCGCCCGAACGTGGGCAAGTCGATGCTCTTCAACCGTATCACCGGAACGCGCACGGCGGTCGTCGACGACCAGCCGGGCGTCACCCGCGACCGGAACTACCACGAGACCGAGTGGTCCGGACGCCCGTTCGTCATCGTCGACACCGGGGGGCTCGTCCCGACCGAGCAGGAGGGCATGGCGGGCATGGTCCGCGTCCAGGCGGAGAGCGCGATCGAGGAGGCCGACGCAGTCCTCTTCGTCGTCGACCGAATGACGGGACCCACGGCCGTCGACACGGAGATCGCGTCGCTCCTCCGTCGATCGACGAAGCCGATCCTCCTCGCGGTCAACAAGGTCGACGGCGACGCCGGCGAGCTCGACGTGCACGAGTTCCACGAGCTCGGGCTCGACGACCCGATCCCTGTGTCGGCGCTCCACGGCCGCGGCGTCGGGGACCTCCTCGACCTCGTCATCGGCGCGATACCCGACGTTCCGTTCGACGACGGAGATTCCGGCATCCGCGTCGCGATCCTCGGACGCCCGAACGTGGGGAAGTCGTCGCTCGTCAACCGCATCGTCGGCCAAGACGTCGTCATCGTCGACTCGACTCCAGGAACGACGCGCGACCCCATCGACACGGTGCTCACGCTCGACGATCAACGCTACGTCCTGATCGACACCGCAGGTCTCCGCAAGAAGTCCCGCGTCAGGCGCGGGGTCGAGTTCTACAGCGCCATGAGGGCGCTCCGCAGCGTCGAGCGCTCCGACGTCGTGGTCGTCGTCGTCGACGCGACCGAGAAGATCTCCTCGCAGGACGCTCGCATCGTCGGGTTCGCGGAGGAGGCGGGGAAGGGCATCGTCATCGCCTTCAACAAGTGGGACCTGATCGAGAAGGACGAGCGGACCGCGGGCGAGTTCGTCCGGCATGTGGAGGAGGAGCTGTCGTTCGCGCCGTACCTGCCGGTCGTCCACATCTCGGCCCTGTCCGGGCAGCGCGTCCGGCGAGTGCTCACCATCGCGCGCGACGTGTACGAACAGGCTTCGACACGCATCCCGACGAACGCAGTGAACGAGTCCATCATGAAGGCCGTCGACTGGCGTCCCCCGCGGGGCGGCCACCGGACGAACATCCTGTACGCGACGCAGGTCGACGTGCGTCCGCCGACGTTCGTGGTGTTCACGAGCGACGCCGGTGCGGTCGACCACAACTACCGCCGCTACCTTGCAAACCAGCTCCGAACGGAGTATGGTTTCGTCGGCACACCCATCAGGATCATCGCGCGGAAGAGGCGCTAGGGGAGGGCAGTGCAGACGCTCCTGGTAGTCGTCCTCTCATATCTCGTGGGCTCCGTTCCTACCGGCGCCATCGCCGGGAGGCTCAAGGGCGTCGACCTCAGGCAGCACGGGAGCGGCAACCTCGGCTTCACGAACGCTCTCAGGGTCCTGGGGCCTGCGGCGGGAGTTCCGGTCCTCGTCATCGACATCGTGAAGGGGGTCGCCGCGGTCCTCCTGATCGCGTCGATGCCTGGCGCCGACTCGCTCCTCGGGGAGACCGGCATCAGACTCCTCGCAGGCGTCTCGGCTGTCGCCGGGCACGTCTGGCCCGTCTTCGCCGGGTTCAAGGGCGGGAAGGGCGTCGCCACGGCCTGCGGTGTCTTCCTCGCAATGGCTCCGGTCGCGACCGCGGCGGCGATCGTGGTGTGGGGTGTCATCGTCCTGTCGACGAGGTACGTCTCGGCGGGCTCGATCGTGGCCGCTGCGACGCTCCCGTGCGCCGTCGCGATCAGGCAGAGGGTGACCGGCGAGCGGGAACCTCTGCTCATCGCCGCGGCGATCGTGATCGCCGTCGTCGTCATCGTGCGGCACCGGGGCAACATCAAACGTCTGCTGAACGGCACGGAGAACCGGCTCGGCCGGAGCCCGGAGGAGGAATAGCCGATGTCGCGCGTGACAGTCTTCGGAGCAGGGAGCTGGGGAACGACGCTCGGCCTCGTCCTTCACGACAACGCGCACGACGTCGTCTTCTGGGAGTACGACCGTGAGCAGGTCGAGGCGGTCGCGAGAGACCGCGAGAACCGGAAGTTCCTTCCGGGGATCCCGATCCCGGACGACGTCGCCATCACGAACGAGTTCGCGGGCTCAGCAGCAGGCTCCGCGGCGGTCGTCTTCGCCGTCCCCTCGCACACGGTGCGCGAGGTCGCGAGGAACGCGCGCAACGAGATCCCGGACGACGCTCTCGTCGTCAACGTATCGAAGGGAATCGAGAACGAGACGCTCGCGCGAATGTCCGAGGTTCTCTCAGAAGAGCTCGGTCGCTCCGACGCCCGGGGAGTAGCGTCCCTCGTCGGGCCGAGCCACGCCGAGGAGGTCAGCCGCCATCTGCCGACAACGGTCGTGGCCGCCGCGCTCGACCAGGAGGTCGCGATCGCCGTGAGGGACCTCTTCATGACCGAGTACCTCCGCGTCTACACCAACACGGACCTCGTGGGCGTCGAGCTGGCTGTCTCGCTCAAGAACGTGATCGCCATCGCCGCAGGGATCTGCGACGGCCTCGGTTACGGCGACAACACGAAGGGGGCGCTCCTGACCCGCGGACTCGCGGAGATCACGAGGCTCGGGGTCGCGCTCGGCGGCCGGCCTGAGACCTTCGCTGGGCTCTCCGGAATGGGGGACCTCATCACGACATGCATCTCGAAGCACAGCCGGAACCGGCACGTCGGGGAGGAGATCGCACGGGGGAAGACGCTCGCGCAGATCCTCGACGAGATGGTGATGGTCGCCGAGGGCGTCAAGACGACGAAGAGCGCCGCTCTTCGAGGACAAGGACCCGAAGGAGGCGATCCGCGAGCTGATGGTGCGGGAACCGAAGCCGGAGACGATCGGCGGGCAGCGCTAGCAAGGCAGCCCGCCGCCGGAACTCCCGCGGAAACCCGGCGGAAGTCACCACGGGACGTCGTCTTACCCCACCCCCGAGGAGGACATTCCGCTTGTCAGGGCAGGGGTGCTGTGCTAGATTGTGACCAGTCGGGGCGTAGCGCAGTCCGGTTAGCGCACTAGCATGGGGGGCTAGGGGTCGCTGGTTCGAATCCAGTCGCCCCGACCAGAACAACTCAGCACCGCTCGGCCCGGAACGGCATCGTAACGCAATGTTCGCGTATTTCCTCTACAAGTTCGGGGCATTTCTGGCCCAGCGGATGTCGCTGCCCACCGCGCGGAGGTGTGCCGCCGTGGTGGGCAGACTCACTTGTCTCTTCCAGAGACGGAACAGGCGCCACCTCCTGACGAACCTCAGGATGGCCTTCGGAGACGAGCTCTCCGAGCGTGAGCTTCGGCGTCTGAGACTGCGGATCTACGAGAACTTCTCCAAGGTCGTCACCGAGTTCCTCTGGTTACCGAAGATCTCCCGCGAGAACATCACCGAGATCATGACGGAGGGAAGCCTCGACGCGTACCGCACTCTCGCCGACGCGGCCGAAGAGACCGGCGTCATCTTGACCACCGCGCACCTCGGGAACTGGGAGCTTGGGGGAGTCGGAGCAGCGCTCCTGGGATACGGCATGACGGTGCTCGTCGACTTCCACCCGAGTCCTCTCGTCACGGCCTTCTTCGATCAGCGCCGTGAGGGCAAGGGCGTCGAGGTCGTCCCCGTGACGGCGTTCCACCGGTGTTTCCGCGCGCTCAAGCGTGGTCAGATAACGGCGATCGTCGGCGACAGACCGACCACGGGACAGGGCATCCGGGCGACGTTCTTCGGCAGGGACGCCCTCGTGCCGATCGGGCACACGCTTCTCGCGCGCCGGCTCGGAGTGGCGATCGCCCCGACCTTCCTCGTGATCGGCGAGGACGGTCGGTACGAGCTCCTGCTCGACGAGCTGATCGTGCCGAACGTGACCGACGACGAGGAGGCCGACGTCCGCGAGTGCACGGAACGCTGCCTGCGGGTATTCGAGCGGTACATATCGCAGTACCGGGACCAGTGGTTCGTCTTCAGACCGGTCTGGGATCGGCCGGGACGCACGAGACGATGGAGAGCCAGGGCGGAGCAATGAGGACCCTCGTGATCGTGCCCTCGAAGAACCTCGAGGCAACGGTCGGGGACGTGGTCCGGCGGATCCTCGCACTCGACCTCGGCCTCGACGTCCTCGTGGTGAACGACGGCTCCGAAGATGACACCTCCCGCGTCGCGCGCGAGGCGGGAGCGGAGGTCGCCGAGCACCCGGAGAACCTCGGCAAGGGCGCTGCGCTCAGGACCGGGTTCGAGTACGCCGTCGAGCGCGGCTACGAGGCCGTCATCACGATCGACGGCGACGGACAGCACGACCCCGCGGCGATCCCGCAGTTCCTGGAGGCGCTCGAGAAGTCCGGCGCCGACATCGTCGTAGGCACGCGGATGCACACGGTCGGCATGATGCCGAAGCTCCGCGTCTGGACGAACAGGACCACGTCGCGAGTGGTGTCGTTCCTCTCGCGACAGGCGATCCCCGACAGCCAGAGCGGCTACCGCATGATCCGGGTGAAGGTGCTCAGGGACGTCGTCAAGTCGTTCGTCACGACGCGGTACGACACCGAGTCCGAGCTCCTCATACGCGCGGGGCGGCGAGGCTACAGGGTTGCCGCGACCGAGATCGAGTCGATCTACCAGGGAGCCGTCAGCCACATCAACCCGGTCGTCGACACGTTCCGCTTCATCAGGCTCGTCGGCCGAAGCCTCTTCTGGCGCTAGGGAAGGGAACGACTTGGACCGACCCACGATTCTCGTGAGCAACGACGACGGCGTGCACGCGCCCGGCATCGACGCCCTGAGGCACGCCCTCGACGCCATCGGCCGGGTCATCGTCGTGGCGCCGAGCCGCGAGAGGAGCGCCGCGAGCCACTCGCTCACGATGGACGTGCCGCTTCGAGCTGACACGCTCTCGGAGGACGTCTGGAGCGTCGAGGGAACGCCGACCGACTGCGTGCTCCTCGCCATCAAGAGCCTCCTGCCCGAGCCTCCGGACCTCCTCGTCTCGGGCGTCAACCGCGGACCCAACGTCGGCGACGACGTGACATACTCGGGCACGGTCGCGGCGGCCATGGAGGGGACGATCCTCGGGATCCCCTCGATCGCCGTCTCGCTCGGCCGGAATCCCTCCGGCACGTACGACTACGGCACGGCAGCGGCATTCGCCCGCGAGATCGCGGGCACCGTCCTCGCGAGGGGTCTGCCCGAGGGCACGCTCTTGAACGTCAACGTTCCGAACCGCCCGGCGTCGGAGATCCGCGGCATCCGAATCACACGGCAGGGGAAGCAGACCTACGAGGATTCGATCGTCGAGAAGACCGACCCGCGGGGGAGAAGTTACTACTGGATAGGGGGATACACGACGACGTGGCCCAATCAGACCGAGTCAGATCTCGAAGCGCTCGCGGACGGGTTCGTCTCGATGACCCCGGTCCACCTCGACCTCACGGACTACGACGCGATGGATGAGTTGAGAAGCTGGCCGCTCGAGAAGATAGGAATCGAAGCGCACGCGCGAGGATCGGGGGAGGGCGAAGCTTGACCGACCGGGAGGCGCAGCGCGCGGAGATGGTCGAGCGTCAGCTCGTGCCGCGGGGCATCGCCGACCGGCGCGTCCTCGACGCGATGCGCAAGGTGCCGCGTCACATGTTCGTCGGCCCGGGGATGGAGTCGTCGGCCTACGGGGACCACGCCCTTCCGATCGGGGAGGGTCAGACGATCTCGCAGCCGTTCATGGTCGCGCTCATGACCCAGGAGCTCAAGCTCACCGGCGACGAGAAGGTGCTCGAGATCGGGACGGGATCGGGCTACCAGACCGCGCTCCTCGCTGAGCTCGCGGACCGCGTGTTCAGCATCGAGCGCGTCGAGTCACTGGCGCGGCGCGCGCAGAAGACGATCGAGGCGCTCGGGTACCAGAACGTCCTCATCAAGATCGGCGACGGGACGATCGGCTGGAACGAGTTCGCGCCGTTCGACCGGATCATCGTGACGGCCGGCGCGCCGGACGTGCCGCAGAGCCTCCTCGAGCAGCTCGCCGACCCGGGCACCCTCGCGATCCCGGTCGGGAGCAGGGGCTTCCAGGAACTGAACGTGCTCGAGCGACGGGACGGAATCGACACGAAGAGAAACGCCGGGGGATGCGTCTTCGTTCCGCTCCTCGGCAGGGAAGGTTGGGACAATGGGACGTAGGAAGACAGAGGGCGCGACCCGCAGTCGCCGCCCGGGCGGTCCGGCCCACGGAGGCGGCCAGTGATCGAAGGACTTCTGGAACTCCTCAAGGGCCTGCCGAGGGAGTGGGTCGCGTTCGTTGTATCGATGCTCCCGATCGCGGAGCTCCGGGGAGGGATCCCCATCGCCACGAACATGGGCATGGGATGGCGCGAAGCCTACCTCGTCTGCGTCCTCGGCAACTTCGTGCCGGTCGTCCCGATCGTCCTCCTGCTGTCGCCGCTCGAAGACGTGCTCAGGAGATGGCCTCCGTTCGACCGCTTCCTCACGAGGCTCTTCGCGAGGACGAGGCGCCGTAGCCAGATCGTCGAAACGTACGAAGCCATCGGGCTCGTCGTCTTCGTCGCCATCCCGCTCCCAGTGACCGGAGCCTGGACGGGGGCGGTGGCGGCCTATCTCTTCGGCGTGAGGCCGAGGTACGCGGTCCCGGCGATCGCTCTCGGCATCATGATCGCAGGAGTGGTGGTGACCCTTGCCACCCAGGGGGTGTTGCATCTCTGGCGCCTCTAGTGTAGGATGTGGGTTCCAAGTCGGGGCGTAGCGCAGCCCGGTTAGCGCGCACGGTTCGGGACCGTGAGGCCGGAGGTTCAAATCCTCTCGCCCCGACCAGCCCTTTGTAGGGAAGGCACTGCAGGGGAACGATATTGGCGACCCGCCCAGTCAGAATCGCCGTGGTGGGCGCAGGCCGCTGTGACGACGAGACCGCCTCTCTGGCCGAGCGCGTAGGTGCAGTAATCGCTCGCAGGGGCGGTGTTCTTGTGTGTGGCGGCCTGGGCGGAGCCATGGAGGCGGCGGCCCGCGGAGCGAAGTCGGGCGGCGGCACGACGGTCGGCATCCTCCCGGGCGTCGACCCGGACGACGCGAACCCGTTCATCGACATCCCGATCCCCACGGGCATGGGCGAGGCCCGGAACATCATCAACGTTCGTGCCGCGGACGCGGTTGTCGCCGTCAGCGGGAGCCACGGGACGCTCTCCGAGATCGCGCACGCCGTCAAGATGGGCATCCCCGTCGTGGCGGTGGCTTCCTGGAGCGAGATCGACGAGATCGAACACGTCGACTCGCCCGACGAGGCGGTCGCGCGCGCGTTCGACCTTGCCGCGAGGCGCTAACTGGGAGCGGACCGCGATGACGAACGCGCCCGACGCGGCTTCACCGAACGGGGCCGGCCCGGCTGACGGAGACGGACCTGCCGACACGGTCAGGCTCCGGGCGGTCGTGACGGGTGTCGTCCAGGGCGTGGGATACCGGTGGTTCGTCATCCGGGCGGCCCGGAGCATGGAGCTCACGGGGTTCGCCCGGAATCTGCGTGACGGCAGCGTCGAGGTCGTCGCCGAGGGAACGCGGGAAGGGCTTGAGCGGCTCCTCGGAATGCTGTATGAAGGTCCCCGTGCGAGCGTCGTCAAAGGCGTCGACGTCGGGTGGGGTAAGGCGACGGGCGAGTACTACGTGTTCGACGTGCTGGTCTAGGCCGACGGGGAAGGAACACGGGCTGATTCGTCCCTGCAGACAGAAGACCCTCGCCGCGGTCGCAGTGATCGCGGCAATCGGCGTGCTCGCCGCTGGCGGCTGCACGCCCCTGGGGTCAAGCTCGAAGGAGTGCACAACGGGCTCGACGAGCACGACGCGATCCGCGGGCTCCGCGAGCTCGAGCGCCCCGGCGGGGAAGGGAGTCTACCACACGGTCGTGAAAGGCGAGACCGTCTGGAGGATCTCAAGGACCTACGAGGTGGGGATCGCCGAGATCGTGGAGGCGAACGATCTCGACGACTACACGATCGGGGTCGGCCAGAGGCTCTTCATCCCGGGAGCGTCGAGCGTCAAGGCGGTCCCGCCCCGCGCGCCGTCAACCGTCCACGACGACCAGCTCGCGGAGCACCCGGACGCCAAGCTCTCGTGGCCGCTCGTCGGCAGGCGCCGAAGCTCCGTCACGAGCGGGTTCGGCCCGAGGACCGATCCGGTCTACGGCGGGAACTCGTTTCACAAGGGAATCGACATCGACGGAGCGCGCGAGGAGAGGGTCCTGGCCGCCGCGGGGGGCGAGATCGTCTTCGCCGGAAGAATGAGCGGGTTCGGTACCGTCGTCATGATCGACCACGGGCAGCGGCTCATCACCGTCTACGCGCATCTGTCGAGGGCGGCCGTCAAGCTCGAGGACATCGTCTCGCGCGGACAACCGATCGGCTACGTCGGGTCGTCGGGGAAGGCGACGGGCACACATCTCCATTTCGAGGTGCGGTACAAGGGGAAGTCCGTCGACCCCGTCGACTACCTGCCATAGAATGCGCGCCCCCCGGAACCGGGAGGGCTGCAGGAGAGACGACATGGATCTGAAGAAGCTCATTCGCGACGTCCCGGACTTCCCGAAGGAAGGGATCGTCTTCAAGGACATCACGACGCTCACGAAGGACGCCGAGGGGTTCCGCGCGGCAGTCGACCGAATCGCCGAGCGATACGCTGACGCCGGGATCGACGCGGTCGTCGGAATCGAGGCGCGCGGGTTCATCTTCGGCGCCGTCGTCGCGTACCGTCTGGGCGTCGGATTCGTCCCGGCCAGGAAGCCGGGGAAGCTCCCGGCGGAGACGGTCCGGGCCGAGTACGAGCTCGAGTACGGGACCGACGCGGTCGAGATGCACAAGGACGGCATTGCTCCCGGGCAGCGGGTCCTCATCGTCGACGACCTGCTCGCGACGGGCGGGACGGCCGCCGCGACGGTCGAACTCGTGGAGAAGCTCGGGGGAGAGGTGGTCGCGATCGCGTTCCTCGTCGACCTTCCGTTCCTGAACGGTCGGGCTAAACTGCCTGACTGCGAGGTCTTCTGTCTGGTAGAATACGACTCGGAGTAGCCTCGCTTCGCGCCGCGTGAGCGGCGCCCCGCGAGAACAGAAAAGCGCCCCCGTAGCTCAGGTGGATAGAGCACCGGTTTCCTAAACCGGGTGCCGCAGGTTCAAGTCCTGCCGGGGGTACCA
>JALGVN010000145.1 GCA_025774645.1 bacterium | reverse complement strand
CGCCACCCCTATCCTTCTGATGAGCGGGAGGAGGTCCGGTTCCTCGGGAGACGGAGTTCGTGTAAGCGCGACGCGCCACCGGATCCACTTGCGCGCGCTCATGACGCTGTCCGCACCGAGACGGCGGATGGCCGACACGATCGAATCGCCCTCCGCGCTTTCCCGGTCGGAGACCAAGATGGCGACCTCGTCGTCTGCGAGGTCGGCGCCGGGCCGCACGCCCGGCTCCGTCAACGGAACGTCCGCGCGGGCGAGCGTGTAGCGGTGCTTGTTGGGGTTGGCGAACAGGTTCGTCGTGGCCACGAGCTTCTCGATGACCGCGCGCGCCTCGTCGAAGCTGACCGCGTCGACGCCCAGCTCCCAGCGTTCGTCGCGCGTGAGGTCGCGCACCTCGTCGTCGAGTCCCATCTTGACGCGGATCGCCTCGAGGGCGGAGCGCGCCTCATTGTCGGGGATCTTGAGTGAGATGGTGAGCGTGAGCTGAAAGATCGCCATCAATCAGGCCCCCCTCGGTGCCGCGCCGAAGAACCCTGCCAGCGACGACAGCACCGGCAGCCCGGGACCGGGACCGAACATCGCCTCCGCGTCCCGCGCGGCCCGCTTTCGCGCGCCCCAGGGTCCGTCGAGGTTCGAGGGCACCTGATAGAGTCTCGCCGCCCTCTCGGGGTGTGGCATCATGGCGACGACGTTGCCCTCGGGGTTCGAGATCCCCGCGATCGACCTCGTAGAGCCGTTCGGGTTCGCGGGGAACTCCGTCGCCTCCGCGGCGTCCGGTCCGCAGTACGTGAGGACGACCTGGTCGTTCTCGAAGAGCTGTTCGATGAGTCCCCTCTCGGCGGAGACGAACCTGCCCTCGGCGTGCGCCACCGGGATCGGAACGACGTCGCCGCGTTCGTACGCGCGAGTCGCGCACGTCCCGTCGTTCACGACCTCGAGGTGTGTCCACCGCGTGTAGTACCCGTCGCGGTCGGGCATGATGTTGGTCGCGAGCCCCATCTGCACCTTGCCGCGGTCGATGCCGGGCACCATGCCGGCCTCGAGGAGGATCTGCGCACCGTTGCAGATGCCGATCACCGGTTTCCCGCGCTGTGCCTCATCGAAGAGACAGTCGACGATCTCGTCTTTCGATGCGATCGATCCCGCGCGCACGCGGTCCTGATACGAGAACCCGCCTGGCAGAACGTAACCGTCGTACTCGACGAGCTCCTCGGTCGGCCCGTTCCACATGAAGACGTCGCAATCGAGACCGGCGTCCACCACGGCCCGCTTCGTCTCTTCCTCGCAGTTCATCCCCGGGAACCGGAGCACCGCGATCCTGGGCACGCTCTTCGTCATAGCATCACCTCTGTGGCCCCGCCGCTCCAGGCGCGCGCCATGGCGTCGAACGGGACCTCGACGTCGCCGCCCTCGGCCGAAGCGAGGACGATCCCGAGCTCGCCGGTCGTCTCCCCCACCCTCCGGAACCAGACGCTCCGCTCCTCGAACACCGCGAGCGCCGCGGCCTCGTCGGACGCCGCGATCTCGAGCACGTAGCCGCCCGACTCGCAGAAGAGGAGCCTGCACGCTTCCTGAACTCCGACGGTCCCTTCGCCACCCGCGGCACCGGCAGACGCCATCGCCGCCAGGTCGACGCGCGCACCGATCTCGACGTCGGGCGCCGTCAGGAGGATCATCTCCGCGATCGCAGCGGCGAGGCCCCCGTCGGAGATGTCGTGGCACGCCCGCGTGAGACCCCGTTCCGCGAGATCGGTCACGGCGGCGGCCATCGCGCGCTCGTCGGCAATCCTGACGGTCGCCGGGCTCACTCCGATGGCGCCCAGCACCGTCCGCATGAACTCCGACCCCCCGAGCTCACCGGTGCGCCGCCCGAGCAGGTAGATGGCGTTTCCTTCGTTCCTGAACCCGATCGTCGTGTGACGCGAGAGGTCGTCCAGTCGCCCGATGCAGCACACGATCGGCGACGGCAGGATCGCGTTTCCGGCCGCCGACTGGTTGTAGAAGCTCACGTTCCCGGAGACCACCGGAATCGGCTCGTCCGAGTCCTTCATGCCGATCCCTCGCGCCGCGTCCCCGATGCCGCGCACGGCCTCGACGAAATCGTGGAAGACCTCGGGGATCTCGGGGTTCCCGAAGTTCAGACAGTCCGTCAGGGCGATGGGGACGGCGCCCGTGGCGCAGACGTTCCGCACGGCTTCGGCGACCGCCGCCGCCCCGGCCTGGTACGGATCGAGCGCACCCAGGAACGGGTTCCCGTCGGCTGCGACCGCGACGCCCACCTTCTCGCCGGGGATCGGCGCGATCACTCCGGCGTCGGCCTCGCCCGGACGAACGACCGCGTTCCCCTTCACTTCTCCGTCGTAGTGCCGGTAGACGTGCTCCCGCGACGCGACGTTCGGCGAACCCAAGACGCCGAGGACCGCCGCCACCAGCCCCATGTCCTCGGGGACTTCCGGCTCGTCGCCCCCGCGCTCCCGCTCGTTCGCGTCGCGGACGTAGGAGATCCCGGTCGTGATCGCCTCGGTCGAGGCGTCGCAGACAGTCTCTCCCTCGTGCTCGAGCACGTAGCGCGGCTCCTCGATCACCTCGCCGATGACCGCCGCCTGCGCGCCGTGGCAGAGCGCGGGAAGCTCGAACTCCTCGTTGAAGATGCGAAGCACCTCGGGCGTGAAGTCGCGCGGGACGACGAGAGCGTAGCGCTCCTGCGTCTCGGAGCAGGCGATCACCTCCGGCGACATGTCAGGCTCCGCGACCGGCACCCTGGACAGGTCGACGCGGATCCCGAGACCGGCCGCCGCACCCAGCTCGGACGTCGCGCAGGCGATCCCGCCCGCGCCGAGGTCCTTGAACCCGATCGCGACGCCGCGCTCCCGAACGAGGTCGAGCACCCGGAAGGTCGCAACCGTGAGCATTCGTTTCAGGAACGGATCCGGCACCTGGACCGCGTACTTGTCGGAGAGCGTCTTCTCCTCGTCGAGGATCCGCGACGCGAACGTCGCCCCACCGAACCCCGAGGGGTCGGTCGGCTTCCCGACCAGGATGACGTCGTACGGAACGTCCCGCGCCTCCTCCGGCACGCGCGACCGCTTGATCTCGCTCTCCTCGACGAGGCCGATGGCGACAACGTTCACGAGGCAGTTGTCGTCGTACGACCTGTCGAAGTAGACGTCCCCGCCGAGGTTCGGCACGCCCAGCGCGTCGCCGTACTGCCAGATCCCCTCGACGACGCCGTGGACGATCTCCCTCGTGCGCTCCGCGTTCGGCCCGTTCGGGTCCCCGAACCGGAGCGGGTCCATGACCCCGATCACGTCTGCGCCCATGCAGTAGACGTCGCGGACGATGCCGCCAATGCCGGTGGCCGCGCCCTCGTTCGGGACGATCTGTGACGGGTGATTGTGGCTCTCGTGTGCGACCGCGACGCAGTAGCTCTTCCCGTCGATCTCGCAGAGCCTCACTATGCCTGCGTCCTCGCCGGGACCGAGGACCACGTGCGACGCGTCGGTCGGCAGGTGCTCTTTGAGCACGCCCCGCGAGCTCTTGTAGGAACAGTGCTCGCTCCACATCGTGTTGAAGATGTGGGCCTCGACGACCGTTGGATCCCGCCCGAGGATCGTCGCGACCTTCCGCGCCTCGCTCAGGGAGAAGTTGAGGCCCGCCTCGGCGAGTCTCTGCTCGAGCTCCATGTCGGTCGTGTGGAAGATCCCGATTGTGCGGGTGGAGGGCACCGCCGTTGGCGTCATCGCGGAGCCTCCTCGAGCTTCATGCTGAACCTCATCTCCTGTCCGTCGCGCGTCACCGTCAGCGTGATCGTGTCGCCGACGCGGAACCCGTGGAACGCTCGTCTGGCCGCACGGACGCTCGGGATCGGTTCGCCGTCGATCTCGACCACCACGTCGCCCGGCCTCAAGCCCGCCTTGTCGGCGGGGCTGTCCGGCTCGATGTAGGTGGCCAGCGCGCCGTGGACCTCCGAGAGACCCAGCCGCGCCGCCCACGTCGGTGTCAGTTCCTGGACGCCCACGCCGAGCCAGAGGTCGCGCACGCGCCCGAACTCGATGAGCTCGTTGATGATGCGCCCGGCGATGTTCACGGGGATCGCGAACCCGACACCCTGCGCTCCGCCGCCGGACGTGATGATGAACGAGTTGATGCCGACCACCTCGCCGCTCCCGTTCACGAGCGGCCCGCCGGAGTTCCCGGCGTTGATCGCGGCGTCGGTCTGGATCATGTCCTTGTAGATCGCCGTGGAGAGCGCCCCGCCCTCGAGGTTGGCGGACGCCGTCCCCGACGGCCGCACGTCGCGGTGGAGAGCGCTCACGACGCCGACGGTGACCGTCGGCTGCGGGTCGTGCACGAGCTCCGCGAACGGGTTCCCTATCGCGACGACCCACTCCCCGACCATGAGGTCGTCCGAGTTCCCGATGGGCGCGGAGGGGAGAGCGTCCCCGTCGATCTTGACGACGGCGAGGTCGCACATCGCCTCACTCCCCAGAACCCGCCCCTCGAACTTCCTTCCGTCCGGGAGAGTGACCTTGACGTCCTCGGCGTTCGCAACGACGTGGGCGTTCGTGAGAACGTATCCGTCCGTGTCGACGATGACTCCCGACCCGAGCGAGTTGTACTGCTCCTCGTACATCTGGTCCGGGAACGCGCCGCGGAAGAAACGCTCGAAGTACTCGTCCGAGGGGAACGTCTCGCGAGGCGCCGTGGCCCTGCGCGAGCTGGTCACGCTGATCGAGACCGTGGCCGGTCCGACCCTTTCGGCGGCCCTGACGATCGCGGTGCGGCGCGACGCGTCGATGCCGCCCGCAGCCGGAGTCGGCATGCCGTCAGGGGCCGTCGAGCCGCCGGGGGCCTCGCGCCCGAGCATGGTGGCGCCCCGGTCGTACAGCGTCTGTGCGTACCCGCTCGACTGGCCGCTGCGTATGTTCTGCACGACCCGATAGAGACCGATCGACACGCCGGCCAGCAGGCACATGAGTGCGATGAAGATGTACTTCGCCACTCGGGACAGGGAAGAACCCTCCTAGCGCCCCTTCACCTTCTCCCAGTCAGCGAGGAAGGCCGCGAGGCCCTTGTCGGTGAACGGGTGCTTGAACATCTTCTCCAGTACGCCGAACGGGAGCGTGACGACGTGTGCGCCCTCGGCCGCCGCCTCGACGACGTGGAGGGGATGCCGCACGCTCGCGACGATGACCTCGGTATCGTACCCGTAGTTCTCGTAAATTGCGAGGATCTCGCGCACGACGTCCATGCCGACGTGGCCGGCGTCGTCGAGCCGCCCGATGAAGGGGCTCACGTACGTCGCCCCGGCCTTCGCGGCGAGGAGCGCCTGGCTCGACGAGAAGATCAGCGTGCAGTTCGTGGGAATCCCGAGCTCCTTGAGCAGGCGGAGCGCCTTGACCCCTTCCTTGATCATCGGAATCTTGATGACGACGCACTCGTGGATCGCGGCGAGCTTCTTCGCCTCCTCCACCATCCCCGCTGCGTCGGTGCTCACCACCTCCGCGCTGACCGGTCCCTGGACGATCTCGCAGATCTCGCGAATCATGTCCTCGAACTTCCCGGACTCCCTGGAGATGAGCGTCGGGTTCGTCGTTACGCCGTCGACGCACCCGAGAGCAACTGCCTCCCGAATCTGCTCGATGTTGGCGGTGTCCAGAAAGATCTTCACTCCAAGCCTCCTATGGGTAAGCGACCTTCGCGAGGTAGAGCCCCCACGGCGGCGCCGTGGGTCCCGCCCGTCCGCGGTCCCGGGCATCGAGAATGCCCGGCACGTCCTCCGGGGGGAGTTTGCCCCTGCCCACCTCGACGAGAGTCCCGACGATCGAGCGGACCATTCCCCGGAGGAAGCGGTTCGCCTCGATCCTGAGGATCAGGATCCCACCGAATCTGTCCTCGTATTCTAGCGAAATATCGTCGAGGCGGCAACGGTGATGCTCGGGCTCGCTGCCCTTGAGGCAGAACGACGAGAAGTCGTGCTCGCCCACAAAAGACGAGAGCCCGTCTCGCATAAGGACATGGTCGAGCGCCCCACGCACGAACCATCGTCGCCTCTGCCAGATCGGGCTCTCGGTACACCCAATAAGGTAGATGTATGTACGGGCAGTGGCGTTGAATCGCGCGTGAAAATCTTTCCGAGCATCCTCGACGGAGTGAAGGAAGACGTCGTCCGGCAACCGGGCGTTCAGGGCCCCCAGAACCCTCTCCGGGGGCAGTTCCAGGGAGGTGCGCGCGTGGGCGACCTGGCCCAGCGCATGGACCCCCGCGTCGGTCCTCCCCGCCCCGGTGACGACCGTGGCATCGCCGGCGAGGTCCTCGAAGGCGCTCTCGAGCACGCCCTGCACGGTCCGCTGGTCCGGCTGAACCTGCCAACCTGCGAACTCGGTGCCGTCGTACTCGATGGTGAGCTTGAG
>JALGVN010000144.1 GCA_025774645.1 bacterium | reverse complement strand
AAAACCGGAGTACGATGTTGACACGCCCCCCTCTGCGGAACATACTGGGGCGTCTGACTGTGGGTCATGCGGTCGAGCGACGCGCTGGAGCACCGCTCCAAACCCCCTGGTGGGCGAGGGTGCGGTTGAGTCTGGAAGGTGGATCGTGGCGAAGAAGGACCTGAGCGCAAGGAGCGTAGCCGAGCTCAAGACGCTCGCGAAGAGAGCCGGGCTGACCGGCTACACGAACCTCAAGAAGGGCGAGCTCGTCGATCTCCTCGCGGCGTCCGCGAAGCGCGTGGCGGCGAAGAAGTCGGCGGCAAAGCGCGCGTCGGCGAAGCCGGCTGCGAGGAAGCCGGTGAAGACGAGGGTCAGGCCGGCGGCAGGGAAGACCTCGAAGCGCGGCCGCGCCGCCGCGGCGACCACCGGCGCCCGCACCGAGGTCGAGGAACGCTGGGAATCGCTCTCTCCCCGCACGTACCGCGCGTTCTCCCAGTACAGGACCAAGGGCGAGCAGCGCGTCAAGGCGAGCAAATACTACCTCGGCGTCACCGAGTCCCCCGAGATCGACGAGGGGTTCGAGTACCCCGAGACCTACGGCGAGAGCACGATCACTCTGATGGTCCGCGACCCCTACTGGCTCTTCGCGTACTGGGAGTTCGCCCCGAACCTGAGCGCCGAGCTCAGGGGGCGGCTCGGTGAGCACGACCTCGCTCAGAGCAGACTCGTGCTCCGCATCTACGACGTTACGGGCACCGACCCCGACCATCCCGCGAGCTACCACGACATCGACGTCGCGTCGGGATCGAGAAACTGGTACATAAACGTGATGCGCGTCGAGCGCGACTACGTCGTCGACCTCGGCCTCGTGATGCCGGACGGTTCGTTCATTGTCATCGCCCGATCGAACGTCGTCTCGCTTCCTCCCGTCGGTCCGTCGGAAGTCGTCGACGAGGAGTGGGTGACGGTCGAAGCACTGGGCGAGTTCTACGCTCGGACCACCGAACTCGGCCCGAGCTCCGGCTCCGGCGGTTGGGGATCGGGGGGCTGGGGGCGCTAGGGTCGGGACCCCGCCTCACATCCTACCTGCAGTTCCCACATCCGGGCAGAAGCGGTGAGTGTCATGGAAAAAGGCTACCTGAGCCTCGTTCTTCACGCGCATCTTCCGTACGTGCGCCACCCCGAGTACAAGAGTTTCCTCGAGGAAGACTGGCTCTTCGAGGCGATCACCGAGACCTACATCCCCCTCATCCGCGTCTTCCAGCGTCTCACCGACGACGGCGTCGACTTCCGTCTGACCGTGTCGCTCTCGCCGCCGCTCGTGTCGATGCTCCAGGACCCGCTCCTCCAGGAGCGGTACGTGAAGCACATCACAGGCCTGGTCGAGCTCACCGAGAAGGAGATCGACCGGACCAGCGACGAGCCCCGGCTCCGGACGCTCGCGGAGATGTACCACGGCATTTTCTCGGAGTGTAAGAGGGTCTTCACCGAGGAGTACGGACTCGATCTGGTGAGCGCGTTCCGTGCGTTCCGGGACGCCGGGAAGCTCGACATCACGACGTGCGGCGCGACCCACGGCTACCTCCCGCTCATGCAGCATCTGCCCGCGTCCATCAGGGCGCAGCTCTCGCTCGCCGTCGAGCACCACCGCATCACCCTCGGCCGCGATCCGGAGGGCATCTGGCTGCCCGAGTGCGGCTATTTCCCCGGCGTCGACGCCTACCTTGCCGAGGCAGGTTTCAGGTACACGTTCGTCGACGGCCACGGCGTGCTCCACGCCACGCCGCGTCCGAAGTACGGCACGTTCGCGCCGATCATCTCGCCCTCCGGGGTGGCGGTCTTCGGCCGCGACCTCGAGTCGTCGAAGCAGGTCTGGAGCGCCGAGGAGGGCTATCCCGGCGACAACCGCTACCGCGACTTCTACCGCGACTACGCCTACGAGCTCGACTACGACTACGTGAAGCCGTACCTCGGGGCCGACGGGTTCCGGAAGATGCTCGGCCTCAAGTACTGGCGGATCACCGGAAAGACCGACGAGAAGGAGCTCTACGATCCGGCCGAGGCGCGCGCGCTCGCCGTTGAGCACGCGGGGAACTTTGTCTTCAACAGGGAACGCCAGATCGAGTTCCTGAACGACGCCCTCGGCAGGAAGCCGATCGTCATCGCGCCCTACGACGCCGAGCTCTTCGGGCACTGGTGGTTCGAGGGCCCCGTGTGGCTCGAGGCGGTCTTCCGGAAGATCGACGAGATCCGGGGACCCGTCCGGACCGGGACGCCGGCCGACTTCCTGAACACCGAGGGTCCGTTCCAGGCGGCCCGGCCGTTCCACTCGAGCTGGGGGTACAAGGGGTACAGCGAGGTCTGGCTGAACGGCTCGAACGACTACGTCTACCGGCACCTCCACCGCGCCGCCAGGCGCATGACCGAGCTTGCGAAGACACACCCGGACGCCCGAGGCCCCAGGCTCCGCGCTCTCAACCAGGCGGCGCGTGAGCTCCTCCTCGCGCAGGCGAGCGACTGGGCCTTCATCATGAAGACGGGGATGATGGCGGAGTACGCGTACAAGCGGACCCGCGATCACATCTCGCGGTTCACGAAGATCTACGAGTGGATCACGTCGAACGGCATCGACGAGAAGCGCCTCTGCGAGATCGAGTGGCGGGACCGGATCTTCCCGGAGATCGACTACCGCATCTACGCGCGGGACGAGGTCCCGCCGCCGCCGGTCGAGACCGAAGGGGTGGGGGCGTGACACCTGAGAAACCCGGGACGAAGCGCGCGAGACCCCGCGCGAAGAAGCCGCGCGAGAAGCTCCCCGTCGCCATCCTCTGGCACCAGCACCAGCCGTTCTACCGCACGAGCCTCGAAGAAGAGCCGAGGGGCGCCTACCTCCTTCCGTGGGTGCGGCTCCACGCCGTCCGCGACTACTACTCGATGGCAGCCCTGGTCGCCGAGTTCCCGAACGTCCACGTCACCGTCAACCTCGTGCCGTCGCTCATGGCGCAGATCGAGGACTACGTGGAGGGCGGGGCGACCGACCTGTGGATGGAGCTGTCCCTCACGCCCGCCTCCGACCTCACCGAGATCGAGAAGGAGTTCATCGTCGGGCGGTTCTTCGACGCCGACTGGGAGAACGAGATCCGGGTCCATCCGCGCTACGCCGAGCTCCTCGAGAAGCGGAGGGCGGGCGTTGCGTTCACCGACCGGGACCTGACCGATCTCAAGATGTGGTTCAACCTCGCGTGGTTCCCTCCCGAGATGCGCCACGACTCCCTCGTGATGCCCGACGGTGCGAAGGTCGGGGTCGGTGAGTTCATCGGCAAGGGGGAAGGGTTCGACGACGACGAGATCGCGGCCGTGATCGAGCGGCAGATCAAGCTCATGGAGAACGTGATCCCGATCCACCGGAAGCTCCAGGACGAGGGCAGGATCGAGGTCTCCGTGACGCCGTTCTACCACCCGATCCTCCCGATCCTCGCGGACAGCGACCTCGCCACGATCGACGCGACGGGGGCGACGCACCCGCCGCGGTTCTGCTGGCCCGAGGACGCGAGGGCCCAGATCGAGCGCGCGGTCTCCTTCTACGAGGAGCGGTTCGGATCGCGCCCGCGCGGGATGTGGCCGTCGGAGGGCTCGGTCGGCGAGCACATGGTCGACCTCGTGGCCGACGCCGGGTTCCTGTGGATGGCGACCGACCGCGGGGTCCTCGAGAAGTCCGGCGAGCACGGCTACGAGACGGAGGACCCGGAGATCCTCCTGAGGCCGTATCTGGCCGGAAAGCGGGGGAACCAGGTCAGCGTCTTCTTCCGCCACACCAGGCTCTCGGACGACATCGGGTTCAGCATGCAGAGCTACGCGGACTACGACCGGGCGGCCGAGGAGTATCTGGGCTGGATCCGGGAGGGGTTCGCGCGCAGGGTCGAGAACCCCGCCGAGCGGGTCCTCTCGATCATCCTGGACGGGGAGAACGCGTGGGGTTCCTACCGGAACGACGCCCGGGCGTTCCTGCGCGGGCTCTATCGCAGGCTCGACGACGACGCGGAGCTCGTGACGACGACGTTCTCGGAGTTCGTCGAGGGGAACCCCGAACGAGGGATCGCGCCGCACCCGCAGAAGGAACAGCACGAGGTGAGCCCTCTCTTCTGCGCGAGCTGGATCGACGAGATGGGCTCGCCCCACGGGAACGACCTCAACATCTGGATCGGGTCGCCCGAGGAGAACCGCGGGTGGGAGCTCCTGGGGATTGCGCGGCAGCGGCTCGCCGACTCGGGGGCCACGCCCGAGAGTCACCCGGACGCGTTCGAGTCGCTCTACATCGCCGAGGGCAGCGACTGGTTCTGGTGGTTCGGCGACGACTTCACTCTCCCGACCGGCGGCGACTGGATGTTCGACTGGCTCTTTCGCGAGCGGGTGAAGGACATCTACCGCCACCTCGGCGAGGTGCCGCCGGAAGTCCTGGACCGTCCCATCATCAGGGAGCAGGTCGTCTGGACGGACGACGAGCAGGTTCGCGAGATCGAAGCGGGGGTCATCCTCCACATCACCACCGACCGTCCGGGTACGGTCCGGTTCAGCACCGACCGGTGGAAGACCTTCGAGGAGCGCGCGCTCCAGCCCGCGGGCGACGTCATGGCGCTCCTGCGCGGCCACGCCGTCAGGATCGGGCCGTTCGACGAGTCGACGTGGGGCGTCGAGTTCACGTTCCACCGCGAGGGCGAGCCCGAACAGGTCGGAACCTACACCGTGCTCGTGCGGAAGCGCGACCCAGAGACGCCCGGCGAGGGCGGTTGACGGCGGGGAAGACGCTCCCGACCCCTCCGGGCGCGGTCTTGGAGAGAAGCCTCCAGGCTGGTAGACTAATCCTGCCAGACGGGAGGCTCTTGATTTGAGAACCGGTCTTCGCACCACGCTCATCGTCATCGCAGTCCTGGCGGCGCTCGTCTTCCTCCTCGTCGCCACCCCGATCGGGTGGCGTCTCGCGACGGGCCTCCTCGAGGGAGCCGCGTCCGACGCCACCGGTCTCGAGGTGGTGATCGGTTCCCTCAATGGGAACCTCCTCCGGAACGCCACGCTCGAGGACGTGCGTCTTGCGGTCCCCGACGGCCCGCCCGTCTTCACTGCCCGCGAGATCGAGACGCGCTACAGTCTGGGGTCGCTCCTCAGGGGGAAGATCGTCGTGCCGGAGCTTCGCGTCCTCGACGCGGAGCTCTTTTTCGTGATCGGCGCGGACGGCGAGGTCGTCGGGTGGTCGGAGCTGCTCGGGCCAGGCGACGAGCCCCACGAGTCTCCCGACGCGCCTCCCGACACGCTGGCCGAACCGCTCGTCGTCGACGTCGCGTTCGAGCTCGTCAACTGGCACGTCGTCGTGGCCGACAGCACCGCAGGGTACGCGCTCGACGTCGCCGGCCTCGACCTCAGCGGCCGCGGCGGCCCGGAGGTCTTCGAGGCCGCCGTCCGTGGCTCGCTCCACTTCGATGCCCGGGGGCTCGAAGGGTCGATCGAGGGCGGGTTCGAGGCGAACGTCTCCCGAGGCGGCGAGACCGTCGCGATCGAGCCCCTGACGGTCGATACGAACCTCGGCGACCTCGTCGCCCGGGGCCGGCTCGAGGGGGTCGGCGGGGAAGGCGGCGAGGAGACCGGTGAGGAGCTCCTGCTCTCGGTCGAGACGACCGCGACCCTCGACCTTACGGAGGCCGCGGCTGTTACGGGCATCTCGGGCCTCTCGGGCACTGCCGAGATCGTCGTCTCCGGGGAAGGTCCGGTCGCGGCACCCTCCTACGAGGGCGAGATACGCTCCGAGGGTCTCTCGTTCTCAGGTGTCGACGCCGTCGATCTCAGGGTCTCCCTCGCCGGGGACACGAGGCGGCTCGAGATCGAATCCCTGTCCGCGGACGTCCTGGGTGCGCCGCTCGACGCGTCGGGGACGCTCGTCTTCCCTCAATCGGCGGAGGCGGGGGGCTCCGGGTCCCGGGGCTCGTTCGCGGCCTTGGTCGCGGCGGCGGGCCTGGACCTCTCCCGGGTGGCATCACTGGCGCCGGAAGAACCAGCCGACATCGGGGGGCTCCTCGATCTCACGCTCGACCTTTCCTCGAACACGTTCTCTCTGACAGATCTCAACGGGAACCTCCACGGGGGCGTCGACGGGCTCCGCGTCGGCGAGGTCCGAGTCGGTGCCGTCAGCCTCGTCGGTGAGGTGGAGGACGGACTCCTCACGGTCGAGGGTGACTGCTGCACGACCGAGTTCGGCGCCGAGGCCGAGCTTCTCACGGACGGTTTAGGCCCGATCGACTTCTACGTCGACGCGGACGATCTCTCCGTTCCCGGGGCCACCTTCGGTCTCCCGGACCTGCGCGGCTCGGGAGCCGCGATCGGGACGGTCGCGGCAGCAACCGGCTCCATCTCCGTCTACGTGGTCTCGCAGGATCTGAGGGTGGGCGACTTCGACG
>JALGVN010000012.1 GCA_025774645.1 bacterium | reverse complement strand
TTCCTCGACCGAGAGCGACTCCCCTCTCCGTGCAAGGTCGATGCCTGTCGCGGCCTCGATCTCCCCGGGAGACGTCCCGGCGTCCGCGAGAAGCCCCGCGAGCGTCCCTCTCAGCATCTTCCTGCGCTGCCCGAAGGCCGCGTGCACGACCTCGAAATACATGGCGGGGTCCGAACGACGCTCCGGACTGCCCGCGAACAAGACCTCGACGACCCTGGAGTCGACCTTCGGTCGCGGGTGAAAACAGGTCCGACGGACGCCGAAGAGCGCCGCCACCCGGCCGTGGTACGCCAGGACCGCCGTGAGCGACGAGTAGTCGGAGTCGCCGGGCTCCGCGGTCATCCTCGCCCCCACCTCTTCCTGAACCATCAGCACCCCGCGGGTCACGATGTCCCTGTGCTCGATCAGAAGCCGCACGACCGGACTCGTCACGTTGTACGGCAGGTTGCCCACGACCACGAGCCTCGAGCCTCCGTACCGGGCGAGCGCCGACCTCAGATCGAACTCGAGGACGTCGCCGGCGACGAGCGTGATCCCCGGCCGCTCGCCGTACTCTTCCCGGAAGGCGCGGACGATCCCGCCATCGATCTCGACGCCCACGACGTGCCGCGCCCTCTCGGCGAGGCCGAACGTGATGGCCCCGAACCCGGGACCGACCTCCACGACGAGGTCGTCCGGTCCTGCGCCGACGGCGTCGACTATCTTATCGACGATGTTCCCGTCGACGAGGAAACTCTGCCCCCGTCTCTTCGAAGGCGCAAGCCCGTACTTGGAGAGCATCTCGCGGGCGGGCGTCGCCCTCATGCCGCGCGAGCCGCTCACGCCCGGCGCCGCCTCGGTGCGCCGCTGCCTCTCACGCGGAGCGGAACGTCCAGCTCCCTGGCGAGGGCCCGGACCTCTCCGAGATCGACCTCGGGCACGTCCACGGCGCTCACAGTCACGGGCACGTGTGCCTTCACGCACTGCCGGACGAAGGCGACGACGTGGTCGAACGTCGCCGCTCCGAATTTCGGCCCGCAGATGCTCTCGTACGTCGCGGCGTCCGCGGCATTCAGGCTGACCGAGACCGCGTCGACCGCCCGAGCGAGCTCGGGCACCACGTTCCTGCTCCAGATCAGGCTACCGTGTCCGTTCGTGTCGAGGCGGACCCGCCCGCCGAGCGCTCGCAGCCGCTCGCCGACAGCGAGCACGACGTCGAGACGCACCGTCGGCTCGCCGTAGCCACAGAACACGATCTCGCGGTGGCGGGTGGGATCGCCGACCGCCTCCAGGATCTCGTCGACGGTGGGCTCGCGGTCGAGCCGTAGGTTGTAGCCCCACAGCGTGTCGGACTCGTAGCGGACGCAGAAGTAGCACTCGTTCGTGCAGCGGTTCGTGATGTTGAGATAGAGGTTGCCCCGCATCTCATAAGCAACTGACGGAGCGGAGCCTCCGGTAATTCGAAAGAGCTTGATGGCGTTTCCGATCGTGACCCTCGCCAGGTCCGCCACGGTCATCTCCCGGATCTCGGCGATCCTCGCGGCGACGAGCGCGACGTGCGCGGGCTCGTTTCTCTCGCCTCTGTGCGGAACGGGCGGAAGCCACGGAGCGTCGGTCTCGAGAAGGAGGCGGTTCACGGGAACCTCCGTCACGACCCCGAAGAGACGGCCACGGGCCGAGTAGGTCACCGGCCCCCCGATCCCGACATGAAACCCGCGTTCCACGACGGCCTTCGCGTGCTCGACGTCGCCGGGGAAACAGTGCATCACTCCGCCCGCGGCTCCCCCTTCTTCCTCGTCCACGATCGCGAGCACGTCCGCGAGCGCCCTCCCGCGCTCGTCCTTCGCGTCGCGGGAGTGCACGATGAGCGGAAGGTCCAACCTGTTCGCGAGACGGATCTGCTCCCGGAACGCGCGCCTCTGCTCGTCGCGCGGCGAGAGGTCGCGGTAGTAGTCGAGTCCGGTCTCCCCGATGGCGACGACCATCGGGTGGGCCGCCAGCCGCTCGAACTCCTCGAGAAGCGCGTCGTCGAGCTTCGCCGAGTCGTGCGGGTGGAGCCCGACCGACGCGTAGATGGACTCGCTGCGCTCAGCGAGGGCGATCGATTCTCTGCTCGTTTCGAGGTCGAATCCCACATTCACAAGCAGCCGTACGCCGGCGTCGCGCGCGCGGCGGATGACCGCCTCCCGGTCGTTTGCGAATCGATCGAGATTGAGATGGACGTGCGTATCGGAGAGAAGGGGCGGTGCCTCGCGCGGAGTGCCCCCGGACGGTTCGGGCAGAGTCACTGTCGCTCACCCTTGCTCGAGATCGTCAGCTGACTTTCGTCCCAGGCGGAAGGTTCTTGTCGGGAACGACGAGCGCGATCGAGCCTCCGTCGACGGCCGCGAGGAGCATCGCCTGAGACTCGATTCCCCTGATCTTCGCGGGCTCGAGGTTCGCGACCACGACGATCGTCTTGCCGACGAGATCGTCGGCGGTGTAGTTCTCGGCGATGCCGGCGACCATCTGCCGGACGTCGCCGTCTCCCAGATCGACGCGCATCTTGACGAGCTTCGAAGTGCCCTCAACCTTCCCGGCTTCGAGGACCTTCGCCAGCTTGAGGTCGAGCTCCTGGAACTGCTGGAAGGTCACCATCTTCCCCGCTCCCTTGTCGGTCGAATCGGCGTCGGTGGGCGCGGCAGCGGGGCCCGTGCCGGCGACGATGTCGAACTTCGCGGCGAGATCCTCGTCCGTGTACTTCGGGAAGACCGGTTCGCCCTTCGATACCCTGATCGTGTCGCCCCAGCCGGCTCCCCAGTCGAGAAGCTCGTCGAGGGGAACGGTCCCGGGCTCGATCGTCAGACCGAGCTCGCCCAGAATGGCCTCGGACTTTCCGGGCATGACGGGCCAGGCGAGGACCGCCACCTGGCGGATGGCCTCGAGCACGTCGAACAGCACCTGTTCGAGCCTCCCGCGGTCTTCCTTCGCCAGCACCCACGGTTTCTCTTCTTCGATGAAGCTGTTCGCGCGGCGGACCAGCTCCCAGATCTTCGCGAGCGCCGCCTGCGGAGCGTACCCGAGCATCTCTCTCTCGACGTCCTCTTTCACCTCGGCAGAGAGCAGCCTGAGCGCTTCGCCGCTTCCGGACGCGAGGTTCCGGAGCTCGCCGTCCAGGAACTTCCCGACCATCGCGGTCGCCCGGGAGAGCAGGTTCCCGAAGTCGTTCGCCAGCTCCGAGTCGTAACGCGCACGGAACTGCTCCCAGGTGAAATCGACGTCCCGGCCGTACGTGCCCTCTCGCATCAGGAAGTAGCGGAGCGCGGACGGGCCGAACACGTCGGCGGCCTCGAGCGGGTCGACGGTCACGCCGCGGCTCTTCGAGAGCTTCTGTCCCTTGAAATAGACGAACCCGTGGCCGAAGATAGTCTTCGGGAGCTCGATGCCTGCGCCCATGAGCATCGACGGCCAGATGACACAGTGGAAGCGCGTGATGTCCTTCCCGATGATGTGCGCGTCGGCGGGCCACCACTTCGAGAACCGCTCGTCGTCGTAGCCGTACCCGACGCCTGTCGCATAGTTCGATAGGGCGTCGACCCACACGTAGATGACCTGGGACTCGTCCATCGGCAGCGGCACGCCCCAATCGGTGCCGGCGCGCGTGATGCTGATGTCCTCGAGCCCGCCCTTGATGAGCTGGACAATCTCGTTCCGGCGCGACTCGGGCTGGATGAACTCCGGATGCGCCTCGATGTGCGCGAGGAGCCGGTCGGCGTACTTCGCGAGCCTGAAGAAGTAGTTCTCCTCCTTGATCCACGCAGGCTTCGTGCCGTGGGTCGGGCAGCAGCCTTCAACGAGGTCCTTCTCCTGGAGGAACGCCTCGCACGACTCGCAGTAGTACCCCTCGTAGTACCCCCGGTAGATGTCGTCCTCGATCGCCCGGAAGAGCGTCGACAGCCCCGTCACGTGATCGGGCTCCGTCGTCCGGATGAACCGGTCGAACTCGATCTCGAGCTTGTCCCAGATTCCCCGGAAGACCCTCTCCATCTCGTCGGTATACGCCTGGGGGTCCATACCCTTCGCCTTCGCGGCGCGGAGCACGTTCAGACTGTGCTCGTCGTTCCCCATCAGGAAGAAGACATCGTCGCCGATCAGCCGATGGAAGCGGGCGAAGACGTCCGCCGAGATCTTCTCGTAGGCGGTCCCGATGTGCGGGGCGCTGTTGACGTAGTCGATCGCGGTCGTGATGTAGTACTTACTTCCCATTCTCATCCTCGTCGGGGGCGGCGGCGTCATCGTCCTTGATCCAGTAGTCGTCGAGCACCGGGATATCCTCGTCTTCCGTGCCGACGGAGGTGATGCGGCCCTTCTTGAAATCGTCGATCGTGACGATGTTGGAGGTCCCGTCCTCGTCCGTGAGCGTCACCCGCCTGCGGAAGATGTCGACCGCCACGACTCGGTGCCTCCTCTTCTCGATCTCGATCTTCGTCCCTATCCTCGGGAACTCCCTCCCCGACTCCATGTAGAAGCTCCGCTCGTAGCGCAGGCAACACATGAGCCTCCCGCATCCGCCGGAGATCTTCGGGGAGCCCGGAGCGAGGTGCTGTTCCTTCACCATTTTGAGCGTCACCGGGTCGAAGTCGTTGATCACGCCGCGGCAGCAGTAGTAGCGCCCGCAGCGGCCGTAGCCGCCGAGGCGCCGCGCCTCGTCCCGGACGCCGATCTGCCGCATTTCGATCCTCGTCTTGAAGATGCCGGCGAGGTCTCGAACGAGCTTCCGGAAATCGACGCGTCGGTCGGACGTGAAGTAGAACCTGATCTTGTTCCCGTCGAACTGCCACTCGACGTCGACCAGCTTCATCGGAAGCCCCTGCTTCGCGATGCACTGCTGGCAGATCCGATGGGCCTCAGTCTCCTTCTCGTCGAGCTCGGCCATCGTCGAAAGGTCGCTGCGCGTGGCGCGCCTCAGGATCAGTCCCTGGATGCCCTTCTCCCTGAGCTTCCGGCTGACGTTATCACCCTCGCGCACGACCTTCCCGATGTCGTTCCCCCGCTCCACGTCCACGATCGCGAAGTCGCCGATCTGGAACGGGATGTTCCGGGGGTTGGAAAAGAGAACCTTTCTCCCACCCTTGAACTCTATCTCGAATGAGTCGGGTGTCTTCCCGACCAGTCCCTCAGGCTGCATATCCGGCACCCCTCGTGATCCCCGCCCTCTTTCGGGCGACCGCCATGTCGAGGAGGACGGAGGTGAAGACGATCGTCGGGTTCGAGTAGCGTTCGATCGCCTGTCTCGCCTCGTCCAGCTTCTCGATCAGTCGACCGAGCGTCGCGAAGTCCAGCGCGTGAGCCTGCTGTTCCAGAACCCTCCTGTGGCGCGCGTACAGAACGTCGGGAGGCCGGCCAATCTCGTCCCACTGCGAGAGGACCAGCACGTCCCTGAACCAGAGGAGCATGAGGTCGAGGATCTTCTGCTGCTCCTGCCGGCCCAATCGGAACGCCAGCGCGCCCGCCTCGTCGGCGAGAGACCTGACGTCGCGGATCTTCCTTCCCTGAATGATCGAGGCCACTCTCTCGAGCTCCGCCTCGAGTCCGTCTTTCTCGGTTCGAACGGCCCGCCCGGCGCTCCCGCGGGCGAGGATCGCCGCCGCCTTCGCCCTCTTCGCGTCGAATCCGAGCCTCGGGTCGGACAGGAGGATCTCCTCGATCGTCGCGACGTCGAGTCGCGAGAACGGGATCCTCTGGCAGCGCGAGACGACCGTCGCCGGGAGAGCGGTCGGCCTGGACGTCGTCAGGATGATCACCGTCATATCGGGCGGCTCCTCGAGGGTCTTGAGGAGCGTGTTCGCGGCCTCGATCGTCATCCTGTCGGCGTCAGCAACAACGAACGCCTTCCACGGACCCACGTACGGCCGCTGGTTCGCCTTGCCAACGACCTCAGAGAGCACGGACTCGACCGAGACGATCGCGCTCTTGCGCCCGAAATCCTCGTCGCGGTAGCCATCGCGGATGTAGGACGCGATGATCCCGGCCCTCGCGTCGGCCTTGATGTCCCGCGGCGCCGGGAAGATCAGGTGGATGTCCGGGTGCGAGAGGTTCGCCGCCATCCTGCAGGAGTGGCAGGCGCACTGGCTCTCGCCGTCGGACTCCTCGCAGTTCAGCGCTCTCGCGAGTTCGAGCGCCGTCGTTTCCTTGCCCACTCCCTCGGGACCGTGGAACAGGTACGCATGCGAAAGCCGACCCGAGTCGCGCGCGGCGGAGAGGAGGTCGATCGCTCGTTCCTGGCCCCTGATGCGCGAAAGGCCCATCGTCTCCTCGTCGGGTCGCGTCCGGTGCGGACGGCCGTCGCGGGGCCACCCCGCCACGCGCCGCAGGTCCCGCAGAACCTATAATGATACCGGCCTCGAGGCCGGGTCGCAAGTCGGTTCGCCCAAAGGGGCTGCCCACCGAGCTTCGATCTCGCGCCGATCGCGGCGCGCTACGTTCCGCCGGCCCTCGCCGCGATCTCGCCCGCCAGACGCACTGCGGCGATCATGCTCCCGGGGTCGGCGTCGCCCCGCCCGGCGCGGTCGAACGCGGTGCCGTGATCTACCGACGTCCGGACGATTGGGAGTCCGAGCGTGACGTTCACGCCTCCTCCCCGCCCGCGGAGCTTCACCGGAATCGTGCCCTGGTCGTGATACATCGCGAGCACCGCGTCGAATCCCGACCCGGGACCGCCTTCCTCGGGACTCCCGAGACCGAGGAACACCGAGTCCGCCGGGAAAGGCCCCTCGACCTGCATCCCGGCGCTGCGGACCTCTTTGATGGCCGGGACGATGATCGTCTCCTCCTCGGCCCCCGTGCGGCCGCTCTCTCCCGCGTGCGGGTTCAGGCCGGCGACGGCGATCCGCGGCTCGCTGATGCCGAGGCGCTCATCCAGCTCCTGAGAGAGGAGCACGAGCTTGTCCACGAGCAGCTCGAGCGTGATGGCCGCGGGCACCTCCGCGAGCGGCAGGTGCGTGGTAGCGAGCCCCACGCGGAACCCGCCGTGGACGAAGAGCATCAGCACGCTCGGCGCGCCGAGGAGATTGGCGAGAAACTCCGTGTGGCCCGTGAATTCGTAGCCCGCATCGACGATCGCGGCCTTCGCCACGGGTGCGGTCACCATCGCGGCGGCTTCCCCCGCCCGGCACATCTCCGCCGCGTGCACGATCGACTCGACCGCCACGCCGGCGCCGATCGTCGACGGGCGTCCGGGTTCTACCTTCACGATCCTCGTGCACGGGTCGACGACAGACGGCGCCATCCGAATGCCGAGCCGCGAGGCCCACGTTTCGAGCACACGCAGACTGCCGACGACCGAAATGTCGAAGTCCCGCGCAAGCTCGGGGGTCGCGGCGGCCCGGAGCGCGACCTCCGGCCCTATGCCGGCCGGATCTCCCATCGTGACCAGGATGCGCGGGCGGGCCCGGACCGGTCCTCCGGCGCTCCCCGCACCGGCAGACGTGGTGTCCGCGCCTCCCCCCGCAGAGAGGGCCAGCCTCGGCTGGCCCCTAGAAGCTCGAGACATCTCTCTCCTCGACGATCTCGTAGAGGGTCTTCGCCCTCTCCTTGCTGACGTTCCCCTTCGGGATCTCCAAGATCCTGATCCTCACGTACCGGTCGCGGAGACTCAGAGCGACCTCGTCGCCGGGGTTCACCATGGTTCCGGCCTTGGCCTTGCGCCCCATGAGCGCCACGCGCCCGGCGTCGCAGGCCCACTTCGCGACGCTGCGCTGCTTGATGAGTCGGGACGCTTTCAGGAACTGGTCGAGCCTCATTGCTCGGACACCATCTGGGTGCGGATGTCGACGTAGGTCTCTTCGGCGAGGCGATCGAGGAGCTCCCGGTAGGCCTCCTCCGCTTTCAGGCTGAACAGGTACTCTTTGAGGTTCTCGCGGACCTCGTCGAGCTCGGCCACGCGGGGTTCCTCACGCGCGATGAGCTTGAGGACGTAGTATCCGCTCTCGCCGCGCGTGACCACGGAGATTGCGCCGATCTCGAGGTCCTCGACCACCGTCAGGAATGCCGGGTTGAGGTCCTCTCGAGTGAACGTGCCCAGCTCTCCGCCGCGCTCTCCCGAAATGGGGTCGTCCGAATACTCCTCCGCGACGACCTCGAAGTCCTCGCCGCCGACTACCAGCTGCCGGAGGCTCTCAGCGCGAGCGAAGGCGCGCTCGTCGTCCTCGGGTCCGGGGACGATCCGGGCGAGGATGTGCCGCGCGTGGACGCGGTCTTCTTCCTTCTCCACGATCTCGATGATGTGGAAGCCGAACCTGGTCGGGACGATGCCTGAGACCTCTCCGACCTCGAGCGCGAAGAGGGCCTCTTCGAACTCGGGCACGGTAATGCCGCGGCCGATGAACCCCAAGTCTCCCCCGCGCTCGGCACTCGCGTCGTCGGAGTTCTCCCGGGCGAGCTCCTCGAACGTCTCGCCGCTCTCGAGCCTGTCGCGTATCTCGGTCATGCGCTCGATCGCGGCGAGCTTGACGGGTTCACTGATCTTCGGGACCGACAGTATGCCGGCGACCGTGAACGTCTCCGGTACCTGCGATATCTCCGCGCCGTGTTCCTCGTAGTAGATCTCGACCTCCCGCCACGTGACGGAGATCTTCGAGTGGATCTCGCTCCTCACGACCATTTCCGCAAGCAGACGTCTCTCGATGTCGTCGCGATAGATGCTCTTGAGCCGCTCGAGGGTCAGTCCTTGCGATTCGAGTGCGGCGGCGAGCGCCTCTTCGGAGCCCTGCCGCTCCTCAAGGTCGCTGACGCGGCTCTCGAGCTCGCGATCGACCGCTGCGGGGTCAAGCGCAAGCGTGTCGCGCTTGGCCTTCGCCACCAGCAGGAGCTCGTCGACCATCTCTCTGACGATGCCGCTCCGGACGTTCAGAGCGTCACTGTCGGGAATCCGGCTCGAGCCCATCCTCATCTGGTAGATGTAGAATTCCTCGTTGATCTCGCTCTCCAGGATAACCTGGTCGCCGACGACGACCGCTATCCCATCGACGAGCTGGCGTTCCGCGGCGGCTGAGCAGAAGAGGCCGAACGCCAGGACCGCGGCGACGGCCGGCAGGGTGCTGTGCTTCCCTATCATCTCGATCATCGGTCGCTCTCCCGCTCGCCTTGCGGAGTCTCGACGTCCGTGCTCTCCGCGGCGGCTTCGTTGCCCTCCAGATACTCCTCGCCGGCCGTCCGCTGAATCCGTCGCTGCGCCGCGAGGCGGAGCTGTACCGTGTCGATGACCACGGTCGCGCGCTCCTCGAGACTCACGAGCCACTCGTCGAACGCCTGCCTGCGCCGCTGCGAGGTCAGGAAGTTCATCACCGCGCCTCGTTTCGAATCAAACGACGGCCGCCCTGCGCCGGGGTGACGGTCGAGGACCTTGATGATGTGGTAGCCGTAGTTGCTCGGTATGACGTCGCTCACCTCGCCGACCTTCAGAGCGAAGGCAGCCTCCTCGAGCTCGTGGACCATCTCGCCACGCCGCATGTAGCCGAGGTCGCCGCCCATCGCCGCGGTCTGGTCGATGGAAACGATGGCGGCCACGTTCTCGAACGGCGTGCCCTCCCGGATCCGCGCGAGGGCTCTGTCCGCCTCGGCGCGGCTGCGAACGAGAATGTGCGCGAGCCTGATCTGGATGGAGTAGTCGTTGCTGTGGGCGTCGAAGTAGATCCTCGAGTCGGCCTCGGTCACCTCGGGAACGTCGGCCATCGAGCGCCTGATGAGCTCCTCCGCGACGATCTCCCGCTCGAGTTCGCGGAGCCGTCTCCTGATGGCCCCGTCATCGTCGACTCCACGCCGGACGGCCTCCTGGTAGAAGAGCTCCGTCTTCACCCAGGTCCGGAGAGCCTCCTCCTGGTCCTCGACGCTCATGACGGCCAGGAGCTGCTCGGGGACCGACGCGTAGAACTCCTCGACCGTGACAACCGCGTTGTTGACGCGAGCGAGCTCCTCACCCTCCTCGGCTCCGCCGCAGCCCTGGATCGTCAGCGCGAGAGCCGAAAGAGCGACCGCCGCGGCGGCACAGCGCAGTCCAGGCGCCGCCTCGCCCCGGCGGGTGCTCGTCGCACGAGTGATGGGTGAACCCACGAAGGGCGTCCTCCTCTCGACCGAGGCCGATGGTCGAACGGGGAATCGGTCTAGCCTATCGTCGTCGTCACGCGAACCCTCTCGGACTCCCTCTCCTCGCGGACCTCCGTCGGGTCGTTGACGTTCTTGAGGTTCCCTTCCTCGTACTCGACGGTGCACGACGCCCGGACCTCATCGAGGAGCTCGAGCAGGCGCGCTTCCTTCGCCAGGTTCCACACGGAGATCTTCACGACCTCCGCGACCTGGCTGAAGGAGAGCATCTCCTCGGGGTAGGCGGCGAGCACGCGGATGACGGCGTAGCCGCCGGGTGCCCGGAACGGCCGGCTGATCTCCCCGACCTCGAGATCGAAGGCGACGCCCTGCAGGTAGTCGAGCCGGCGCTCGCCCTGCTCGTAGCCGGTGATCACGCCGTCTTTGGATTTGCTCCACTCGTCGATCGAGTGCTTCTGGACGAGGTCGAAGAACTCCGCCTCGCCAGCCTCGATCCGCTGGACGATCAGGTTCGCCTCGTTCTCGGTCCCGACGATGAGCTGCTGGACGTCGACGGCCGCCGGCTTGATGAAGTCGTCGCGGTGAGACCGGAAGTAGTCTCGAATCTCCTGCCCCATTGGCTCCGCGACCTTCTGCGTGACCTCCGTGTCGTACACGAAGTCGATCATGAGTTCCTCGGAGCGGGACCCAACATAGTCCGCCACCTCCTGTGAGTCGCGGTATCCCCTCCGGTCGACCTCGTGCTCGATGATCTCGTCCCGCACGATCCTCTGCATGAAGGACGCGATCCGCGCGTACTCGCCGCCCTTCGGCGTCTCCATCCCTGGAGTCGCTGCGATGAGATCGTGGAAGTCGGCCAGCGTCATGATCTGCTCTTCCTGTCCTATCGTGTACCTCAGGAATTCGATCGCTCCCTCTTCCTCCGTGAAGTTCGGGACGATCGGCATCCGGGCGCGCTCCATCCGCTCCTCGAACGACGCGTCTTCCGCCAGCGGGGGAAGGACCTCCTCTATCGTCTCGAGGATCCGCTCTCCCGCGAGCGCTACCGCCTCGTCGTTGAACTCCATCTGCGCGGCCGCCATCAGGTTGTCGTAGACTTCGTGCTCCACGATCGTCCGCTTGAAGTTGCCGGCCTCCATCTCGACCGCCTTCAGAAACGCACCCTCGTAGGGCTTGTCGGGAGCCCCGACCTTCCTGGACAGCACCTTGTAGACGTAGTATGTCGTTCCAATCATGAACGGCTCCGTCACGTCGCCCTTCACGTACTTCTGCAGTTCCACGCGAACGAGGGGATGCATGTCCATCCAGTACTGCACCTCTCGCTTGCCCTTGTCTTCTGCCGACAGCGCCGTCGAGATCTCGCGGGCGACCGCTCCGAACTCCTCGCCTCCCTCGGTCACGCGACGGTAGGCGTCGTTGGCCACGTCCTCACTCTGGACGACGATCTCCTGGAGCTGGAAGCTCGTGACGCGGAGCTCCAGGAACTCGGCGAGCTCCTCTTCCGAGAGCTTGCTCGGCTCGGTGATCATCTCATTGGTGAACATCGCGCGCGCCTTCGTGTCTTCGAAGTACGGCTTCGCGTTCGCCAGCCGCTCGTCCTCGTGGAACCCCAGACGGTGGGCCTGGATCACCAGAAGCTCCTTCTTGATGATCTCCTCGATGAACAGCTTCTTGCCCTCGTCGCCCCCGACACCAGGCAGGAGCGTGGGCTGAATCCGGTCCAGACGCCCGTTAACGTACCCGACGGTGATGACACGGGGATCGATCTGACCCTCATTGTCGGTGACCGTCACCACGACCTTCTCCTCGACGCTCCCGCACCCCGCCAATAGCGAGGCGGTGACGACCGCCAGGATGCAGAACCCAAAAAGCCTCTTCATCGCGCACTCCTTTCGCAACGCCGGGAGAGCGGCCGCGCCGCGCTCCCGAAGTGCCTCACGCTTCCTCCCGCTGGCTGGTGCGGAGCCCGTAAACGTGCTCCGGATAATAACTAGCGGATGGTAGCACACTCGACGACCCGCTTCAACACCTCGGTCCCGAGCCTCAGGACCTCCATCCGGTCCCGCGGGACCTTGAACCTCATGAGAAGGCCCCGCCTGGCGTCGAACTCCAGCGGCACGCTGCACCGCTCCAGAAGGCCTCTCATCTGGCCGGGTTTCGGCTCCCGGCCGGGGATGAACTCGGCCTCCGCCGTCCCTTCGGACACGCCGAACCGCCGTACCCCGGCGACCCTGCAGAGGACCCTCAGCTCCTGCACCCTCAGGAGAGCGCGCACCTCGTCCGGGGGCGGGCTGAACCGATCGCCGAGCTCTGCCACCAGCGCCTCGACGGCGTCGATGTCCGTGCAGTCACGAATGCGCTTGTATATGTCGATCTTCATGTCGTTGTCTGCGATGTAGCTGTTCGGGATATATGCATCTACCTTTATGTCTATGCGGGCCTCAGGCTCCTCGGGCTCCGTCACGCCCTTGAGCCGGCGGACCGCCTCCCTCAGGAGCCGCGAGTACAGGTTGAAGCCGATGGCGAGCATGTGGCCGTGCTGCTCCGACCCGAGGATGTTGCCGGCGCCCCTGATCTCGAGATCGCGCATTGCGAGCTTGTAGCCCGAAGAGAGCTCCGTGAACTCCTGGATCGCCCCGAGACGTCGACGCGCGACAGGAGTGATGGCGCGGTCCCGCGGAACGAGGAGGTATGCGTACGCTCGGTGGTTGGAGCGACCGACCCTCCCCCGAAGCTGGTAGAGCTGCGCGAGGCCGAACCGATCGGCTCGGTTGATGATGATCGTGTTGACGTTCGGGATGTCGAGGCCGGACTCGATGATCATGCTGCACACGAGCACGTCGATCCGCCCCTCGAGGAACCGCAGCATCACGCTCTCGAGCTGGCGCTCCGGCATCTGGCCGTGGCCCACGTCGATCACGATGTCAGGGAGAAGCTCCCGAAGGTAGCTCGCCATCGCCTCGATGCTCTGGACCCTGTTGTGCACGAAGTAGACCTGGCCGCTCCGGTCGATCTCCCTCATCACGGCCTCGACGATGAGGTCGTCGTCGAAGGCGTCGATGACCGTCTTGACCGGGAGACGATCGCGCGGGGGTGTGTTGATGATCGACATGTCGCGCGCGCCCATGAGAGACATGTGGAGGGTTCGGGGGATCGGCGTCGCGGTCAGCGTGAGGACGTCGACCGTCTGCCTCATCCGCTGGATCGTCTCCTTGTGCAGGACGCCGAACTGCTGCTCCTCGTCGATAACCAGGAGGCCGAGGTTCTTGAACGTCACGTCCTTCTGGATGAGCCGGTGGGTACCGATGATGATGTCGGTCTTCCCCTCCGCGAGCCTCTCGAGGATCTCCTTCTGCTCGCGGTCGGTCCTGAACCGCGATATGACGTCGACCTCGACCGGGTAGTCGGCGAGACGGTCGCGGAAGGTGGTCAGGTGCTGCTCCGCGAGGATCGTCGTCGGCACGAGAACCGCGACCTGCTTGCCGTCCATGACCGCCTTGAACGCCGCGCGGATCGAGACCTCGGTCTTGCCGAACCCGACGTCGCCGCACACGAGGCGGTCCATCGGCCTCGGCGACTCCATGTCCTCCTTGATCTCCTCCGTGGCTCGCAGCTGATCCTCGGTCTCCTCGTAGATGAAGGAGGCCTCGAGCTCCCGCTGCCAGAGCACGTCCTCGCCGAACGGGTGGCCCGGCCGTGACTTCCTCGACGCGTAGAGCTTCAGGAGTGACCGAGCGAGCTCCTGGACGGCTCCCTTTGCCCGCGCCTTCGTCCGCGACCACGCGGCGGTCCCCAGCTTGTTGAGGCGCGGGGTCACGCCCTCCTTGCCGATGTACTTCTGGAGGCGCTCGATCTCGTCGGCTGGAACGTAGAGCTTCCCGCTGTCGGCGTATTCCACGACGACGCAGTCGACGAGCCGCCCGTCGGCTTCGACCCGCTCCATCCCGACGTACCGGCCGATCCCGTGGTTCATGTGCACGACGTAGTCGCCCTGCACGAGCGACTCGAAGCTCGAGATCTGGGCCCCGCCTCGGAACTTCGGTCTGCGTCGACGCCGGTAGCGTTCGAAGACGTCGTGGTCGGTGTAGACGGCGAGCCCCGCGTCCGGCAGGATGAACCCCTTCTCGAGGCTTCCCACCTCGAGGGCGGTGTCGACCGAGACGTCGCCCAGAAGCTCCGAGAGCCTGGTCGCCTGCCCCTTGTTGTCACACATCACGAAGACGCGGTGCGACCGCGAGAGCTCCTTCAGCCTCTCGCGCAGGGTGTCGAGGTTGCGCCCGGTCGACTCCTGGAGCGTCGATGTGATCTCCCAGCGCTCGTACTCGGAGGCCGCCCCGCTCCTCACGAGGCCCGTCGCCACGATCGGGCGCGGCCCGAACGCGGCCAGGATGCGTTCGAACGGTACGAGGAGAGACTCCGGGTCGCAGAGCGGCATGTCCTCCCGCTTGTCCGTGTAGATCTTCGCGGCCTCGAGGGAAAGCTGGTCGGCGCGGTCCCACACCTCCTCGTCACGAATGATGCAGACGCCGGCGGCGGCCGGCAGATAGTCGACCAGTGTCTCGGCGTCCCCGTGGATCGCCGGGAGGTACTGCTCGACCCCGTCGAAGTAGAAGCTCGTGTCGAGGCCGTTCAGGAGGTGTTCCTTGTCTTCCGAGTCAGCGGGGTTCGCCCGCTTCACGCGCTCGGCGAGCTCCCCCGAACCCTCGCCGACGAGGACCACTTCCCTCCGCGGGAGCACAGAGACCTCATCGAGGCCGCGCAGCGACCGTTGCGTGTAGACGTCGAACTCGCGGATCGACTCGACCCGATCGCCCTCGAGCTCCAGACGGATCGGGTTCTCGTAGCCGAACGGCAGGATGTCGACGATCCCGCCCCGGACGCTCATGTCGCCCGTCTCCGCCACCATCCTGACTCTGCGGTACCCGGAGTCGACGAGCGAGCGAGCGAACTCCGTGAGCTCGAGCGTTCCGCCGCGCGTGACGTGCTGCGTCGCTTCCGCCAGGAGTCGTCGCGACAGCGTCCTCTGCATGATCGCCTTCGGGGTCGTCACCACGACCAGGGACTCGCCCGCGGCGAGCCTGCTCAGCGTGACGAGGCGCGACTCCGTGATCGATGAAAGGGGGGACCTGCGTTCGTACGGAAGTGTCTCCCACTCCCCGAAGAGCTGGAGCTCGCCGGCGCCGAGAAACGTGACGAGGTCGTCGTAGACGTGTTCCGCGTCCTGGACGGTCGGCGCGATCACAACCCACGTGCGAGGGAGCCTGCGCCTGAGCACCGCGGCGAGGAGCGACTTCGCGGAGCCCATGAGGCCGCCGATCCAGACCCGCGCCCTCTCTTCGACGAGCCTCTCGCTGAGACGCGCGAACGGCTCGGCCTCCCGGGCGATGTCGACGATGACCCTTCCGGGCATCGACCCCTCCCCTGCGCGGCAATCGCGGCTACGCGTGTTCGTGCGACTACGCTCCCCGCGGTCGCGCGAGGAGCATCTCGACTGCTATCAGGGCAAGCGCGAAGTAGACGAAGACGCGCCAGAGCTCCCGGCCGCGACGCGCCTCCACGATCTCTCCCTCGATCGGACCACGGACGTCCAGGGTTCTGAACGTCACGCCGACTACGCGCTCACCGAGCTCCTCGGGCTCGAGCGCGGCGAGGTCCGACTCCCTCGGGTCCACGTTCACAGCGCCGAGCGCGGCCTCCCGCCCGTCGACCAGGAACCGGTAGACGCCGGGGGTGTCGGCCGCAGCGACCACGGCCCGCCCGCCGCTGGGTCGCAGCTCCGCAATCGCCGTACCGCCGTCGGGCAGCTCGACGTCGACCCTGCCGATGGCGGTCTCGTCCAGGACGACAGTGAGGTCGTGTCCGACGAAGACGCCCTCACCGCGGACCCGCGCCCCTTCGAGGTGCGCGACCAGACGGTGGAGCAGGGGAACGAGAAACCCGCTCTGCGGAAGGTCGCTCCACGCGGGATCGATGCCCGTGAGAACGACCCCCACCTCGCCGCGGCTCCCCGTCCGGCCGAGGATCAGCATCGGCCCGATGCCGGGGATCTCGAGGACCTCCTCCGGACGGCGTGCGCCATCGACGCCGAGTTCGACCTCGAAGCCGCGTCGAACCGTCACGTCGTCGATCAGGCGCTCGCCGAAGACGAGCCCGTCGAGGAGCGGGTGACCGGCTCCCGCCGGCGCGAGCCGGACGCCCGACGGCCGATCGATCGTGGTCTTGAGCCTCGCGCCCACGAGGCGCGGGAGAAGGTCGGCGTTCCAGTACCGGAGATCGGTCCGGCTGCCGAACACCAGAAGCACTCCCCCGCCTCCTTCAACGTGTCGCACGATCCAGTTCTCGCCTGACGAGTCGAGGCGTCCGACATCGGCGAGAACGGCGACGGGGAACCTCCCGTCCTCCTGACTTCCGAGCGAGACCGCGTCGACCTCGACGGGCGAGAAGCGCTCGCTCGAGCCCGACGGATCGAGGGCGCGCGACACGTAGTATGCGTCGCCACGCGGCTCGTCCCCGGACGCGCGGACGACGAGGACCTCGGTCCGCGTCGCGGGCGGAATGACGAAGTACCTGCGGTCGTCGATCTCGAGCGCGTCGGGCGGGAGCTCGACCCAGCCGCTATGCCATCTGGTCTCGTCGACCGTCGTCGTGAGCGCGGCGATTGCGGCGCCTCCCGGCTCGAGAGCGGCGCCCGTCTGGCCGACCTGAACACCGTCGACGAAGAGCCTCACCGGCACGTCGACGCGCCTCGCCCCCCAGTTCCTGACCTCTGCGGAGATCGAGAAGAGCCCCGGCGTTCCTCCGTACTTCCGCCCTGCATCGACCGACGCGACGCCGAGGTTCCCCGTCGGTCCTTGGATCGGCACGACATATCCTCGCACCGCTTCGCCGGATTCCGCCTCCCCGGATGCCGGTTCTCCGACCGACCGCGCGGCGATTGCCGACCACCCGGTCCGCTGGAGATCCGCGACGACGTACAGCTCGCGGTTCAGGTTCCGGGCGCCGCCCAGGAGGCGCGTGGCCTCCGCGAAGGCCCCCGCGTAGTCGGTCGCGGACGACGACACGCCGAGTCCTGCCAGCGCTTCTTCGAGCGCCTCCCGGCTGAAGGTGCCGTCCGGGAGCACGTCGCGGGGCGGGTCGGAGGCCGTCACGAGGAACGCCTGGTCGCCCTCGTCGAGGAGCTCGGAGACGTCCCGGCAGACCCTGAGGGCTTCGTCGAAGAGAGGGACGCCGTCGAGGCTCCGTCCCATGCTTGCGCTCTCGTCGAGGACGATCGCGATCGATGTTCTGGCGCGCGCGCCGGCCGCGCCGGCCAGTGGCCCCCTGATCGTCGGACGCGCAAGCGCGAGCGCAACCGAGAGAAGGATGAGGCTCCTGATAATGAGCAGCAGGATCTGTCTGAGTCGCACCCTCCGGATTCGCTTCCGCTCGAGTTCCTTCAGAAAGCGGAGGGAGCTGAAGTCGACGGTCTCGACGCGCCTCCTGCTGATGAGGTGGATCACGATCGGCAGGAGCGCTACGAGCGCCCCGACGAGGAATGCTCCGTTGAGGAACGTCAGACCCAAGAGGTGCTCCTTGTCCGCGCGCAGGACGGCCGGCTCATCCGAGCCGCTTCCGTTTCTCCAGATACGAGAAGAGGGCGCGGTCGTACGGCGTCGACGTCAGGACCGGCATGTAGTCGATCCTGCTCTCGGCGCACTCGCGGCGCAGGAGGTTCATCCAGCGCTCGACCGCCTCGACGTAATCTCCACGAATCGAGAACGGCTCGGTCGTCATCAGCTCGCCGGTCTCCATGTCCCTGAACGTCGCGTCGGTGTCGAACCCGAACCGCGTCTCGCGCGGATCGAGGACGTGGAAGACGACCACCTCGTGCTTCAGGTGACGGAAGTGCTTGAGACCCGGGAGCACGTTCTCAGGGTCGTCCAGCAGATCGGAGATGAGGATCACGAGGCCGCGGCGCCTGACGCGGCGGGCGAGCTCGTGGAGAACGACGCCGATCTGCGTCTCGGCCGACGGCTCGGCGCGCTCCAGCTCGGAGAGGAGGAGGTGGAGCTGTCTCGGGTTCGAGCGCGGCGGGATGAACTTGCGGATCACCTCGTCGAACACGAGGAGCCCGACAGAATCCTGCTGTTTGAGCATGAGGTAGATGAGCGCCGCCGCGAGGTAGCGTGCGTACTCGAACTTCGAGATCCCTTCGGACGCGTAGCCCATCGACGCGCTCGCGTCGAGGAGCACGTGGCCGCGGAGGTTCGTCTCCTCCTCGTACTCCTTGATGTAGAACCGGTCTGTCTTTCCGTAGACCTTCCAATCGATGTGCTTGAGAGGATCGCCCGGCATGTACTGGCGGTGTTCGGCGAACTCGACGCTGAACCCCTTGTAGGGGCTCCTGTGGAGTCCTGTCACGAACCCCTCGACGACGAGCCGCGCGCGAAGCTCCATCGTCGCGAGCTTCGAGACGACCGTCGGATCGAGGAAGCGCCTGTACGATTCGTCGGGCATGGGATCTCCGAGCGGGTTCCCCGGGTACGCGTTCTACTTCACGTCCGAGACGAGGCGATCGACGATGTCGGCCGCGGACACGCCGTCGGCCTCGGCATTGAAGCTGGTCACGATCCGATGGCGCAGGACCGGGTGCGCGGCCCCCTTCACGTCGTCGGTCTCCGGCGCGTATCTCCCGCGCAGGACCGCACGCGTCTTGGCGGCGAGGATCAGGTACTGCGAGGCCCGAGGGCCCGCTCCCCAGCTGACCCAGTTGCGGATGTAGTCGGGCGAGTCCTCCGTCGGCCGCGTTCCCCTGGAGAGGCGGATTGCGTACTCGAGGACGTGGTCCGGCACGGGGACCCTCCGAACGAGATTCTGGAGCCCGGCGATCTCCTCACCGGTCAGGATCTTCTTCAGGTCGGGCACGTAGGCGCTCGTCGTCGACTCGACGATCTCCTTCTCCTCGCTTGCGCTCGGGTACTCGACGTAGATGCTGAACATGAACCGGTCGAGCTGCGCCTCCGGAAGCGGGTAGGTTCCCTCGAGCTCGATGGGGTTCTGCGTGGCGAGCACGAAGAACGGGAGGTCGAGCGGGAAGGTGTGACCTCCCGTCGTGACCTCTTTCTCCTGCATCGCCTGCAGCAGAGCCGCCTGCGTCTTCGGGGGAGTCCGGTTGATCTCGTCCGCGAGAACGACGTTGGCGAAGACGGGGCCGCGGATGAACTTGAACGTCCGCGCACGGGTCGCCGGGTCCTCCTCGATGATGTCGGTCCCGGTAATGTCGGACGGCATGAGGTCCGGCGTGAACTGGATCCTGTTGAAGGAGAGGTCGAGGATGCTCGCGAGCGTGCTCACCATGAGCGTCTTCGCGAGACCCGGCACTCCGATCAGGAGGCAGTGCCCGTCCGCGAGGATCGCGGTGAGAAGCTGCTCGATGACCAGATCCTGGCCGATGATGACCTTTCGGATCTCCCCGAGGATCCTCTCCCGCGCTGACGACAGCGCCTCGATCGCCTGCAGATCTCCCCCTCCGGTTCCGCCCGGTCGTCTCTCGGTGCTCATCTCAACCTCGCTTGTCTCCTGGTGTAACCCGGCCAGAATGCACTTATCCGCCGCACCGGGCCGTTCCTCGGCCCCGCGCCGCGGTTTCCATCGGTCGGTCTCGAACCGCACACGTCATTGAGACACGCGCGGCCTCTGTCAGTCTAGCAGTCTCGAGAAGCGCAATCAAGGAGCAGCGCGGGCCCGCGGGGAGCGGCCAAACTCGCGGAAGGTGGAAGCTCCGTGTATAATCGACAGGGTGCCCGCACACGCGGGCAGACCGTACCCTCGACCACCAGAGGAGCTGGAATGGCCCGCCTCGGGAGCCCCGTTTCCGCCGTCATCGCCGTCCTGTTCGCCCTGGGCCCGTTCGTGTCGACGCCCGAGACGGCCTACGGGCAGACTGCGGACGCTCCTCGGGGGCCACGCTCCGACCGCGAACCGCTCGCGTTCACACTGGGGGCGCTCCCGCGCCCGCCGGCCACGCGTCCGCGGGAGGCTCTCGCCAGGTCCTGGCCGGCCGACGATCTCCTCACGCGGGTTCCGTCGCACGAGACCATCGCCGCGCTCGTCGACTCCACGAGCACCGACAACATGATGGCGACGATTCAGCGGCTCCAGGATTTCGTGAGCCGATACGTCGTCGTCGATTCATGCTGGTCAGCCGGCTACTGGATCCGGGACGAGTTCGCGTCTCTCGGCTATGCCGACATCAGGACCGACACATTCCGGACGTGGACCTTCCAGGACACCGTCAGCGCCATGAACGTCCTGGCGGTCAAACCGGGCGCTACGAGACCCTCGGAGTACGTGATCCTCGGCGGGCACTACGACTCCGTCACGAACGCCAACTTCGTCGACCCGGACGCCCCGGCACCGGGCGCCGAGGACAACGCGACGGGAGCGGCCGCGGTCCTCGAGGCCGCGCGCGTCCTCAAAGACGTGGAGCTCGACCGGTCGGTCATCTTCGCGTGCTGGTCGGCCGAGGAGGTCGGACTCTGGGGAAGCAGGGAGTTCGTCGCGGGGGCGGTCGCCGAGGGCCTCGACGTCGTGCTCTATCTCAACGTCGACTGTATCGGGGTTCCGACGGCGGAGCCTCCGTTCGCGACGGTCTACTGCGACTCGCAGGCGCTCGCGGTCGGCGCCTTCATCGCCGACGTCGCGCGCACCCACACCG
>JALGVN010000143.1 GCA_025774645.1 bacterium | reverse complement strand
TCGGCGATCCAGTCGATCACGCGCTGATCGAGGTTGTCGCCGCCCAGGTGCGTGTCGCCGTTCGTCGCGAGGACCTTCACGAGGCCCGCGTCGATCTCGAGGATCGAGATGTCGAACGTGCCGCCGCCGAAGTCGTAGACGGCGATCTTCTCCTGCCCCTTCTTGTCGAGCCCGTAGGCGAGCGACGCCGCGGTCGGCTCGTTGATGATGCGGAGGACCTCGAGGCCGGCGACCTTCCCGGCGTCCTTCGTCGCCTGGCGCTGGGCGTCGTTGAAGTACGCTGGCACCGTGACCACGGCCTGGGTGACCGTCTCACCCAGATACTCCTCCGCCGTCTTCTTCATCGCCTGGAGGATCATCGCCGAGATCTCGGGCGGCGCGTACTGCTTGCCCTGAGCCTCGATCCGGACCTCGCCGTTCTCGCCCTTGATGACTTTGTACGGAACGAGCCCAATCTCCTCGCTGACCTCCTCATACCGCCGCCCCATGAACCGCTTGATCGAGAAGATCGTGTTCTCCGGATTCGTGACTGCCTGGCGCTTCGCGACCTGGCCGACCAGCCTCTCCCCCGCCTTCGTGAACGCAACGACGGACGGTGTCGTCCTCTGCCCCTCGGGGCTCGGGATGACGGTCGACTCGCCGCCCTCCATGACGGCGACGCACGAGTTGGTCGTTCCCAGATCGATGCCGATGACCTTGCTCATTCTCCTGCTTCCTCTCTGCCCTCACTCACGCGCGGGCCTTCGCGTCCTCAGACGGGGCGTCGTGGGCGCGCGCAGCGCCTGCCCCGATGGCGAGCGATGCCGCTCACTTCGCGACGATCACCCGCGAACACCTGAGGAGTCTGTCTCCGATCGTGTAACCTCTCTGAACCTCTTCCACAATCTGATTCGATTCGTGCTCCTCCGATTCCACCTGGCTCACCGCCTCGTGTTTGTTCGGATCGAATTCGGTCCCGCACACCTCGAGCGCCCTGACGTCGTGCTTCGCGAGAACGTCCTTCAGGTGCTCGAGGATCATCTCGACGCCCTCGCGGAACGGATCGTCCGGCGGAGGCGCGCTCGCGTCCTCGCAGGCGACCGCGCGCTCGAAGTTATCGACCACCTCGAGCATGTCGAGCAGGATCGCCTCGCGCGACTCAGCGGACCATCGACAGCGCTCGCGGTCGATGCGCTTCTTGTAGTTGTCGAGGTCGGCGAGCGCCCGAAGCCACTTGTTGTTGACCTCGGCGAGCTCCTCGCGCAGCCCCTCGATCTCGATGACGATGTCGTCGGCCTCCACCTCGTCGGCTTGCTCGCCGCGCACGGCGTCTTTGCCGGAACGCCGCTCTGCCGCGCGCTCGGTCGCCTCGGCCTCGTGCTTCCCTCTTCCTTCCCTCTTCCTCTTCCTCATCCGCGATCTCCATCAGCGGCCTTGTCCGGCGACCGTCTCGTTCGGCGGCCGCGCCCGGAGAAGAGCTCGTCCAGGATCTCGGAGACGTAGTCGACCAGACCGACGAGCCTCCCGTACCTCATCCGCGTCGGACCGATGACGCCCATCTGGCCGAACGTCCCGCCGATGCGGTACGACCCGACGACGAGCGACATGTGCTTCATTTCCTTCTTCGGGTTCTCGCCGCCGATCGTCACGGAGACGCCGCCGCTTTCGGCGTGTCCCCGCACGAGGTCAGCGAGCGCTTCCTCGTCGTCGAAGATCTCCCCAATGAAGGCCGCGTTGTGTGAGAACTCCGGGTGCCTGAGGATGTACCGCGCCCCCTCGTAGTGCACGCGCTCCGCGCCGCGGAGTCTAAAGAGTCGCGGGCTCGTCGCCAGCAGGGCCGCGATCACCCGACGCGTCGGTTCCGGCACAGCGCCGAGGCGGCTCTTCACCGTCCGCTCGGCGTCCCCGACGGGCGTGCCGCTGAGCCACTCGGTGACGAGGGCGGCGGCATCAGCGAGCTTCCCGCCGACCTCCTCCCGCCCGAGCTCGAAGACCGCGCTCCGGGTCAGCCCGGCGCGGGTCGTCGCGACCGCGAGAATCCGGTCGGTCTCGAGCGAGACGAGCTTCACCTGCTCGATGACCTCACGCTCTCCCGAGGGCGCAACGGTGACCGCAAGCTGTCTCGCGAAGTCACTCATCATCCTGGAGACGCCGGCGACGACGGCGCCGAGGTCTCCCGTCGCGAGGCTCGCGAAACCTCCCTCGAGATCCGCGCGCTCCTGCTCGGTGAGATTCCGGGGCTCCATGACGTTGTCGACGTAGTACCTATATCCGGCGTCAGTGGGGATTCTCCCCGCGGACGTGTGCGGCTGGAGTATGAGGCCCTTCTCCTCGAGGGACCTCATGACGTTTCTGACGGTCGCCGAGCTGACCGGAACCGACCGGTTCCTGACGACTGCGCTCGAGCTGACCGGCTTCGCCGTCTTGATGTGGCACTCGATGACCGACCGGAGAATCCTCTCCTCCCGGTCGCTGAGCTTGGCTCTCTTCACGCCCCACCTCCCCATGTCGTGACATCTTAGCAGTCTCGGCTAGAGAGTGCTAAGGGCACAAGATAGTACCGCGCGGGGCGGGTGTCAAGGCGAAAAGGGCCCGGCGCGGCCGCGACTGGGCCGTGGGCGGAGCCGGCTCTTGTTCTCCCCGGGCCGGCCGTGCTATGTTCTGTTCACCCGCTCCTGGCGACACTCCGTCGCGCAGGGGCGAATTGCGTTCCGGGGCCGGGTCCTAACGAGGATCGTGTCCCCCCTTGCGGCCCGACCGGAAGGAGACTCACCGTCATGACAGTCCGGGCGTTCATCTCCTGCTTCGTTCTCACCGCGGTCGCGGCCTGTGGAGCCGCCGCGCAGGACATCCCCCACGAGGAGATCCCCTTCGGCTGCTCGAAGTGCCACCAGTCGGACGACCGGCAGGAGGTCGAGTTCGATCACGAGGAGACGGGGTTCCCGCTCCACGAGCAGCACCAGCGGGCGGGCTGCAAGGCCTGTCACGACGTTGCGGACTTCTCCCAGATCGACGACGCCCGGTGTCAGTCGTGCCACGACGCGGCCGGCGACTCCGACGACGAAGGCATGCCGCACGAGAAGGTCCCGTACTCCTGCGACGTCTGCCACACCGACTCCGACGACACGCCAATCGCCTTCGATCATCGACAGACAGGCTTCACGCTCGAGGGACGCCACGTCGGCACCGACTGCAAGCGCTGCCACGACGTCGCCGCCTTCTCGAGGACGAGCAGCGAGTGCCGGAGCTGCCACACCGACGCGCACCAGGCGCGTCTCTATCCCGACTGCGAGCGGTGCCACACTCCGTTCACCTGGACGGTCACCGACCACAACAAGGCGCACGCGAGCACCGCGTTCCAGCTCATCGGCAAACACGTGCGCGTCGACTGCGGCTCGTGCCACACGCGGGAGATCTACGCCGCATACGAGGGACCCTCCCCCGACTGCTACGAGTGCCATCGGTCCGACTACGAGAGCGCGCAGGACCCCGCGCACAGCGAGTTCGATTTCGGAACCGACTGCGAGGAATGCCACACGCAATTCGCGTGGCATCCGAGCTCTCTCGGACGACACCTCGGCTCCTTCCCCATCTACTCGGGAGAACACGCTGGCGAGTGGAACTCCTGCAGCACCTGCCACACGGAGCCCGGCAATTATCAGACGTTCTCCTGTCTGAACTGCCACGCGCACAACCAGGCGGACATGGACGACGAGCACGAGGGCGTCACGTATTACTTCTACGCAAGTTCCCTCTGCTTCTCCTGCCATCCGAACGGAACGGCGGAAGAGGACGACCGATGGTCGCCCCGACCCAGCTCACGTCGATGAGAGGAAGAACGCTGCCATGAGGATAGCCGCGAGGGCCGCGACTCTGACGCTCCTGCTGTTCCTCCTTCCTGTTCTGGCGACGGGTCAGGAGGCGAACGCGCCCGCCGGGGTGTCGGAGATCCACGGAAGCGTCGCGCTCTCCTGGTATCACTTCGAGGACCTCACCGAGAGCGACCTGGACTTCAGTCAGCCGACGCTGCGACTCAGACTCAAGGCGAACCGACTCTGGGGGAGCGCCTGGAATCTCGGAATCAAGTTCCGTTCGAGGTACAACGACCGGTCGCGAAGTCTGCGGGACGACGTCCCGGAGACGGAGTGGCGGAACCGCGTCTACGAGGGCGCGCTCTCGTACGACGACCCTGAGGCCCCCGTGAACCTCAAGTTCGGCCGGATCGTCTCGAACGTCATGAGCGGCATCGGGTACATCGACGGCCTCCTGCTCCAGCACAACGTAGCCGCGAACTGGCGGTGGGGGGTCTTCGGCGGCACTCAGCCGAACTGGGAGACGTCGGAGTTCCAGACCTCGCTGCACAAGTACGGGGTCTTCCTGAACTACCTGCGGGGAGACTTCTCCGGAAGCCGGCTCGAGGCAACGCTGGCGGCGGCGGGCGAGTACCACGGCTCGGACGTCAGCAGGGAGTACGTGTACTTCCAGTCGAGCTACCAGCCGGACAGACACTGGAGCGCGTACGGAAGCCTCGAACTCGACGTCAACCGTGAGTGGAGGAAGGAGCTCGTGGGCGAAGACGTCAGCGTCTCGGGGCTCTTCCTGACCGCGAGGTACCGGACGGCTCAGGCGCTCTCCGCGGCCCTCAGCTACGACAGCCGGAAGCGGTACGTCACCTACGAGTCGCGCTCCGAGGCCGACAGCCTGTTCGACGACGCGTTCCGGCAGGGCCTCCGGGCAAGCCTCGACGGGAGACTTCCGGGCGCGTGGCTCGTGGGCGTCGACTTCGGCGTACGCGCGCGCGAGTCGGAGACCGACGAGACCTACTCCTACGCGCTCAGAATCAGGAAGTCCGATCTCGTGGCCGACGGGCTCACGCTCGACGTGAGGTTCCTCGGGTTCTCGAACCCGTTCTCTTCGGGATACAGTCCCATGCTCCGACTCGGGAAGCGGTTCCGCGGCGGGCACTCGCTCGACCTGAGCTACGGGAACTACACCTACGACCTCGACCAGGACGAATCCCAGCGGGTCAGCCACGTGGTCCGGGCCGGAGGTCAGATCGAGCTCCCGGCACGGCTCTACGCGTCCGCCAGCTACGAGTACGACTGGGGCGACGACGTGGTCGGGCACCGTATCCTGGCGGAGCTGGGCTACCGGTTCTAACCCGGAACTCCATCCCAAAAGAAAAGGCCGCGGGCACATCCCCGCGGCCTTCTCTGTTGTGACGACTGGCGCGGACGAGCCGCGCCGTCGCGATCGATCAGTTCATGACGACGACCTTGCCCAGCGCTTTCCTGTCGCCTTCCTTCCACTGCACGAAATAGACACCCGCGGAAACGAGCTTCCCGGTCGTGTCCCTGCCGTCCCAGACAATCTGCGCCGCGCCGTCGCCCGCGGCTGCTGGACGGAGAAGACGGACTGCACGACCGTTCGCGTCGTAGACGAGCGCCCGTCCGGCGGTGAACGGCTCGACGGCGCCGCGCGCCTCGAACGTGCACGACATCCCCTGACCGAGACGCATCGGGTTCGGGAACGAAGCGAGCCTGAGCGCCCCCTCCGAGAGCTCTTCCTCGACGATGCCCGTTGGGCTGTTCAGACCGTGGGGGCCCGGATCCGCCGGCGGGACGCCGTGGCAGACCGCGCACTCGGTCAGCGTTCCGACGTGGCCCTGGAGAGCCACGTGGTTGGCGTTGTCACGGTCTTCGCGGCTCGGATAGATCGCGTGCGGACTTCCGTGGCATGCGGCACACATCACTCCGCCGTGCCCGGCGCTGTGGCGGTAGAGCTGGCCCTCGGGCTCACCGTAGGTCGCCGTGTGGCACTCCCTGCACGACGGTTCCTCGTCGAACGGAACACGCCCGGCCGCGATCGACTCGTGAAGGTCCTGCATCGTGCCGTGGCAGTCCTGGCAGATCATGCCGAAGTCGTTCGCCATCGTGCCACGGAGCGCCTGCGTCTCGGGGCCCGGGTGGCACTTCCGGCACCCTTCGATGCCCGGAGTCATATTGTCGATGAAGTCGTGCCTGCTGTGACCTCTCTCCGAGTAGTACCCGGCTCCGGGGTTCCTCCCCGTCGCTGCTTGATGGTAGTCCGGATCCCCCCGCGGCGGGTCGCTGTGACAGGCGCCGCACTCGGGCGGTCCGGTCAGCGGGCTCCAGTGACAGCCCGTGCAGTAGATCGGAGTCGCCGAGGAGCTGTAGCCCGGCACGTTCCCGTGCGACGTTACGATGTCGGTCTCCGTACCGTGGCACTGGAGACAGTTCATCTCGGTCGAGACGGGAATGACGGGGTTCGAGCGCGCGAGCTCGACGCGGGTCGCGTCCCGCACCTCCGCGTAGTCCCAGAAGTTCGTCTTCCCGGCGGAGTAGCTGTTCCCGGGGATGGAGTACTCCACCGTAATGCCGGTAGTGACGATCTCGGGCGGCGTCGAGCCGTCGCCCACCCGGATCACCTGCGCGTAGAGGGTGTTGTACGGGGGGTGGATCAGGAAGTTCTCGTAGCTCGGGTCCATGACGTGGATACCGAGGTCGTTCCACGACAGGACGACGTAATCGCCCTGAGCCTGCGCCGTGGCGGGTGTCATCGCCAGGCAGAGGATCAGGGCCGTCAGAGCGAACGCGGGTCGCGCCAAAATCCCGTTGGCGAGTCGCATGGGCACTCCTCCCATGTGGGGTGGCCTACCCAGCGAGCGGGAATCGGAATGGTGGACTATACCACAGGCATCATGGATTCGCAAGGACTTCTCGACGGCCCGTACGCGCGACGGCGGCGGCGGGCACGAGGAGGCCCCGACCGCTGAGCGGCCGGGGCCCGGTTCTCGGTCCTGCACTCTCTCGTCCGTGGATCAGATCGGGATCGACAGCGTGAGGTAGACCGCGTCTCCCTCGAGCCAGTTCTTGGCCCAGAACTCGTGGTAGTACTTGAGACCGAGAGCGATGCCCTTCTCAGTGCCGCCGAAGTTGTAGGCGACGTCGGCGCCGAGGCTCGTCACGCGTCCCTTGTTGGCTCCTGGCACAGCGTTGCCCCCGGAGTCGTCAGTGATCTGGCGGTAGTGATACCCGATGAAGCCGAAGGAGAACCCGGAGTCGAGGCGCTGCTCGAGCGCGAACTCCCAGTGAAGCTGGAGTCCCGTCTTGTACTGCGTTTCGGAGTTCTCCCCGTTCACGATGAGCCCGATCACCGTGTCGAACTCCGTGCCGCCCGGGCTCGTCAACAGGCGGTAACCTGTGCCGAAGTCGAACGCCCAGTGGTTCACCCCCATGTTCGCGTCGCGGTCGGCGTCGTAGTCGCCGGTCGCGAAGTACAGACTACCGTAGAGGTCCCACTCCATCGGCGCGTTGCCCCACGCGAGAGACGAACTCAGGGAGACGTCGCCGACACCGGTCGCCTCCTCCGAGACTCTCGATCGCCCCTCGTCCCATATGATCTCGTCGCGCCCGTACGGCACCGTCAGCCACACGCCGAGCCTTCCGTGCCCGACCCGAGTGTCCGGCCTCCAGGCGACGCTCAGGTAGTTGACCATCCTGTCGGCCTCGTCGGACTCGTCGAGCTGGTTCTGCCCGGTCGTAAGCACTCCGGCCTTTCCACCGTAGGAGTAGAGGTCGTTCAGGACGTGGAAACCCGTCCCGAGCGCGATGCCCCACATCGGCTCGGCCCGGCCCAGCGGATAGACGCACCGCCCGTCCTCGGCCGCACCTGCGAGCGACGCCGTCAGTAGAAGCACGAAGCAGAGCGATGCCGCCAGCACGATCGTGCGCCGACACTCTCTCATGATCGACTCCTGTGCGCAAAGGAAGGTCTCCGGTCTCTGTTATCGAGTCACACGATAGGGGATTCACCGGAAGGGCGCAAGGGCTCAGGCGGGACGGGGCGCGGGGCCGAGGCGAGCCGTGCAGTGCGTCAGCGGAGGAGGACGAGCTTGGTGGTCGACGCGGCGCGGAGTCCGGTGTCGACCCTGACGAAGTAGACGCCAGAGGGAAGCGCCCTCCCCTCTCCGTCCGTCCCGTCCCAGGAGATCTCGAGCAACCCGGCATCCGCGACCCCGTCGCGCAGGGTCCGCACCTTCCGCCCCGCGACGTCGTAGACACGGACCGTGATGCGCGAGCGCGCGGGGAGCCCGCCGACGATCGTCGTTCCGTCGCGGAACGGGTTCGGGCACGCGCGGAGGAGCCTCTCGTCCAGCGTCGGCTCGTCCTCGACGCCGGTTCCACCCGGACCCTCATAGGAGCCCATGTCGACGCGGCCGCCGTCGAGCCTGGCGTGCCCCGCGAGGTCGACCGGCGGCAGCCTCAGGCCGAGCGTGTCGGGGTTCCCGGCATCGAGACACGGCGACCCGAGGCCGAGAGCGTAGGGATGGTCCCCGCTCCCAAGAAAGACGGGGTCGTCGTCGACGTTCCCCTCCCCCTCGTGCCCGCCCTCGACGTTCGTGAAGGTCGTGTAGTAGGCCTTCGAATCGAGGAGCTCCGTCGGTATGAAGAAGGCGTTCGAGTTCGCACGGACGATCGAGCCGGTCATGCGCGGCTTCGAAATGTGGTTGTGGATCGTCCCGGTTGCATCGAACGGCTCCTCATTCAGGACGGTGTTCGAGACGACCGTGCAGTTCGTGACGCCGGGGTACGCGTAGAGATCGTAGATCGCCGCTCCGGCGGTGAACGCGAAGTTCCCCTCGAACAGACTCCCGACGAACGAAGGCGCGGCCTGGTGCGAGCAGAAGACGGCGCCGCCGTAGTCCGCGACGCAGCTCCGAACGACCGAGTTCCGCACGAGGAGCTTCGAGAACCCCACGACCGAGAGCGCCCCTCCGAACGCTTCATCGCCGAGCGCCTTGGAGTACTCCAGGACACAGTGCTCGAGTCGGGACTCCAGGTTGGTCGACGACGTCCACGGGAATCGAATCCCGTTCCAGCAGCCGGCGTCGGTCGTGTCGACGGCGAACGCCCCGGGCTCGTCGGTCGTGAAGACGTTGGGATACTCGGGAGTTCCGATGGCGAGGATGCGTCCGTGGACGGAGAGCGAGTAGAAGTCTGCGAACTCGACGCGCGTGCCGGGCGCCACATCGAGCGTCACGCCGTTCTCGACGTCGACGTTCCCGACGACCCGAACGGTGTCGGCGTCCCAGAAGGTGTCAGTCGCGATCGCCCCCGAAACCTCGACGCTCGACCGCGCTCCGAGCATGCCGCCCGCACGGTTCCCAAGCACCGTCAGCGGCGCGACGGTGCCGGCAGACGGCCGCGCGCCTCCCGACGCGAACGTCTGACAGCCGTATGCCACCGCGGGGGAACTCAGTTCGGGTCTGTAATCACCGTGAACGGGGTCGACCAGCCGGGGATCGATCCCGACCACGTTCGAGTTCGGGTATTGGCCGGCCTCCGGCCAGCCGAACGGCGCGAATCACCCGTACTCGCACAGGAACGAGAAGTGTGCGAGCGCCGTGGCGTTCAGGACGGGGTCCGAGTGCCACGTCCAGTTCTCGCGCACGACCGGGACACCGTAGTAGCCGAACTGCCCGCTCATCGAGATGTTGGTGCCGGTCGGGAGCCAGTCGCTCGGCACGCCGGTCGTGTAGATGTAGTCCCACCCGGTGTCGACGGCATCGACGACGATGTTCCGCTCGACCGTGACGCCGTCGCCCGCGCCCTGGAGCCGGACGCCGTAGTCGTGCGGGCCGTAGAAGGTGCAGTAGAGAACCGAGCCCCTCGGCATCGCGACGTGGTCGCTCGTGTTGATGCCCCTGAACCGGACGTTCCCGTTCAGGACGACGCAGTCCGAGATGTCGAGGCGGTTCGTGCAGTAGGAGATGCAGATCTGCTCGCCGCGGAGATCGAGGATCGCGCCGTTCCCCGTGATACGGACGTCCTCTCCCCGGCCGCCCTCGAGGTCCCAGCTGATCGGCGAGAGCACCGGACCGATCAGGAGCCCGCCCGTGTAGACCTGCCCCGTCTCGAGAACGACGTCGCGCTCGTACCCGCCGCCGGGGCCGGCCGACTCGTAGGCCTCCCGGAGCGTGACGGCGCCAACGCGCGCGCTGAGGGCAAGCACGACGGCAAGTAGGAGGAAGGTAGTGAAGAAGGTCGACGGCCTGGGCATCGTGGACTCCGCAGTGAGCAGGTACCTGTTACTGGCCATTCTACCACATCTATGCACCGGTTCCCATCGAACGGATCAAGCGCCGGTCTCGGGATCGCTCGTGCTCTCACCGGACAACCCGCTCCGCTCGGCCCCTGCGGACCGGGGCGCGTCCCCCCAGACGAGCGGCACGTTGGACATCACGTGGCGGACCTTCCCGCCAGGCGTGCGCGGGATGTCCGAGACCTGCTCGATCTGGATCCGGACGTCCGGGCCGAGCCGCCTCGAAAAGTAGTCTATCATCCCCGCGCGCTCCGCCGGCTCAATGGGGCCGTCCTTCACGATCTCTACCCGGATGTCGTCGACGCTCTCCTGGATGAGGCGCCACTGCTCCACGCCGGACACGCTCTTGATCGACCAGCTCACCATGATCGAGGGGATCATGCGGCCGTCCGGCGTGACGACGTAGTCGCCGATCCTGCTCATGAGTCCATCGAGCATGGGGAGCGTCCTCCCGCACGAACAGGTCCGTTCGGAGAGCGCGCCAACGTCGCCGCACGCATAGCGGATCATCGGGGCTCCGTGGTTGTGGAGGCTCGTTCCGACGAGGAGACCCGTCGTTCCGGGCGGCAGCGGGTTCCCGTCGTCGTCGACGACCTCCGTCACGCCGTACTCCGAGAACAGGTGATGCCCCTCGTGCTCCTCGCACTCGCTCGAGAACACGACCCGCTCGGCCGTGCTGTAGGCGTCGAACGCCCTCGTCTGAAATCGGTCCTCGATGACCTCGCGTTCCGGCGGCAGGAGCGGCTCGCCGGTCGTGGTCACCGCCGAGAGCGGAAGGTGCTCCCCCCTGTTCTCCAGATACCGCGCGAGCACGTAGGCGCACGACGGGAACGACTCGAGCGCCTGTGTCCCGAACTCGCGGAGCTTCTCCACATAGAGCGGCAGATTCTCCTCGCTCATGTGCACGGTGGAGAACATGATCTGGTTCCAGCTCCGGTTGTATCTCCAGAACGGGGGCTTCCGCTGCTGCGGCGGGACGACGAGGCGGCCCTGCATGGTCGCGTAGGGCATCCCGAACGGGAACCCGGCCCACCGCCGGAGGCGCATGTAGCACGCGTGGTTCATGAGAGAGACGGGACGGTCCCGGTAGACCGGGAGCGGCGACCCGCTCGTGGCCGACGTTCCGGCGCGTGCGAGCGCCGTCCTCCGCACCGCGCTCGACCTCAGCCGCT
>JALGVN010000142.1 GCA_025774645.1 bacterium | reverse complement strand
TCTGAAGGAACGCGAGGTTGTTTCGATTGGCGTTGTCGTCACCGAGCCGCGCCCCTCCGCCGTCCCTCAGGTTCACCGCGAACTCGATCTCGACCTCGCTGGTGAACCCCGCCTTCCCGACCTCGAGAAGGAAGGAGAGCGCCTCCGGGAGCGGGAAGTAGAGCCCCGACAGGACCCCGGCCATCGTGACGAGCCTGATTCCCTTACGGCCCGCGCCGTCGTACACGCGGTCGTCCTCAGCGACGTAGACCGACCCGACCGGCGCAAGGGTGCCGTGCTTCTCGGCCGTCTCGAGATCGAGGAGAACGATGTTGGCGTCGGGCGTGTCTGCGCCCGAGAGCACGGGCGAGCACGCCGTCATGTCGAGGGCGTAGAACTCGCGCTGCGCGTTGTTCATGTAGTCCTTGGTAGAGGAGAACTGGAAGAGTCGCCTCGGCTGGGCAGGGCAGAACCGCACCGTGCGGCCTCCTTCGACGACCATGCGTCCAAGGCCGAGAGCCGCCGACACCACTCCCTCCTCGGGATTCGTGCCCTTCACGGGGTAGTAGTTGTACGAGCGCGCCACTCCCGCGAGGCTGGGGTACGCGTAGTCGCCGTGCTGTCCGGCCGCCACCTGCTGAATGAGAACGGCCATCTTCTCTTCTTCGAGGCGGTTCGGGGTCGATTCGATGTAGCTCTTCGAGTCGCTGGAGTAGGTGGACGCGTAGACCAGACGGATCGCCCGGCAGAGCTCGTCGAGCCGGACGTCGAGATTGTCGCTGCAGTTCGGCAACATGTACGTCTGGTAGATCCCCGCGAACGGCTGGAACGACGAATCCTCGAAGAGGCTCGAAGAGCGCACGGCGAGCGGATAGTCGACGCGCGACAGGAACGTCCGGAGCTCCTCCTTCGTCTCCTGGGGGAGCGCCGAGGCGAGGAACGCCTCGCGGATCCGGACGTCGTCGGTCTCCTCGAGCGCGTGCCTCGTCAGGTCCGAATCCTCCATGAACTGGTCGAAGACCCCGGTCGCGACGACCGCCGACGACGGTACGCGGATGTGCGCGCCCGGCACCTTGTCCTCGATCTCGTACGCGTTCAGGAGCGAGTTCACGAACGCGAGGCCTCGTCCCTTTCCACCGAGAGAGCCCGTCCCGATCCTCGTGAAGACGCCCTCCGCCTCGAATGTCTCGCTCGAGAAATCCTCGACGAGTCCCGCGCGCGAGCGCGTCCGGTACTCCGTGATCGCCGTGAGCAGGTACTCGCGGAGTTCCGACGGTGTCCCGAACTCGTCGGGCTTTCGGGGCCTCAGCGCCTTCGCGAGATCGGACTCGGTCCTCGCCATGAGCCACATCGAGAAGTCGTTCCGCTCGGCGTGACGAACCAGCGACTCGTCGGGGATGGTCTCGATCGCCTCGATGAGCCCGCGGAGATCGCTCGCCCTGCCGATCTCCGTCCCGTCGGTCATGAGGAAGATGAAGTCGCCGAACCCGAGCTCGTCGCGCATGAACTTCCTCACCTCGCGAAGGAGGGTGGGCGAGTTTTTGTTGCAGAAGGCGGCGCCGACCGCGCTCGCTCGCTCCGCGTTCGACTCGTCGGTCGATTGCACCAGGACCGGTGTGTCCGGGGAATCCCCCTTCACCATCCGGGCGAACTCGACGCCCGCCGACGGGTCGAGCGCGCCCTTCCTCGGAAACGTCGCGTCGATGATGACGCCGAGGAGATGTCCGGTGCACGAGCGGTAGAGCTCGAGGGCGTCCTCGTAGGTCGACGCGAGGAGGATCTTCGGACGCGCGCGCATTCGGAGCAGCCGCTGCATGCGATTGACGCCCTCGGCCATGAGAGCCTGCGTCTGTTCCATGATTTCCGCGTAGAGCATCGGAAGGTACGCGGAGTAGAATCGAACCGAGTCCTCGATCAGTATGATGCTCTTGACGCCCGCGAGGTCGGCGTCGTGCGTGCTGTTCATGAGATCTTCGGCCCACTTGATGATCGCGAGGAAGACGCGCGCATCTCCGAGCCAGACGAAGGTCCTGTCGACGCCGCTCGTGTCCTGCCTGGACGCGAGAACCGCGAGCTCGCGCGTATCGTAGGCGAGGAGAACGACCGGGAGCTCGGGTCTGATCTCGCGCACCTTCCGGCCGAACTCGAAGACGTCCATCTCGCCGACGCGCGGCATCGTGATGACGAGGTCGGGGGCGTCGTCGACAACGTGCTCGACCGCCTCTTCAGCGGTGGAGACGCGGATGATCGTGGGGGCGGAGGAGAGGTTGAGCTCCAGGTACTCGGTGAAGAGCATCTCGCCGAGGTTCCCGTCCTCCTGGAACGTGAACGAGTCGTAGAGGCTCGAGACCAGGAGGATTCGCCTGACCCGCCACGGCATGAGGTCGGAGAACGGAACGCGCCTGCGCTCGATCCGTCCCGCGATTTCCTCCAGCGCGCGGAACTTCAATGCCTGCTCCTGTTCGTTCCCGTCGGCCCGGCCCAACGGCCGCAGCCTACTCCCTGCTCCTGGCGAACGGGGAGAGCTTCTTGAGGAGGATCAGCCTGTTCTTCGGAGATGCGAGCGCGTCCCACGCTTCCTTGAACTCGGCGTACCGGTCGACCGGTATCCTCTTCTGCCTGAGGATCACCGTCTCGCTCCAGTGGATCGCGTTCCCGTCGCGGTCGTACATGCACTCCAGGCGGAAGCTCGCCTCGGGCAGCTCGATCGACATGTTCTCCGGGATCCTCACCGGCACGAACTCAGTAGGCAGGAGGATCTTCGCCGCGTACGTGCTCGCCGACTCGCACGGGAGCTCGAACGGAAGCCGGCGGTCCGTGATGCTCGGATACGCCCCCAGTTCGGTGAACCCGAACGGTATCTCCGGGATGCGGGCGATCGCGAAGTCTCCCTGGATCGGAGCGTAGTCAGGCGCCTTCACGGCCTGGTTGATGACGCAGGGGCTCATCAGGTCCTTGAGGTCCGAGGTCTCGTTGCCCTCGTCGGTCCCGCCGGGCGAGAACGCGCTGGCGCTCGACTCGAAGAAGTCCCTCCGCTCGGACGGGGTCGCGTCCTTGAGCGCCCTTCTGGCCATCCTGTCGAAGTATCCGTAGAGGTCGGTCGACATGCCACAGTGCGCAGACCCGTCGTTCCCGACGCCGATCGTGACCGTCTTTCGCGAGAGGTTCTCGTTCGGTTGGAACGGCGGGACCTCGACCAGCTCCCCCGTGCCGTCGTCCTTCACGACGAGCGCCGAGCTCCCCCGGCCCCACCTGAGATACCCCATGCGCACGTCGTCGAGGAACGGATCGAGGAACGTGTAGCCCTCATCGTCCGGCACGGCGACGAACAGGCGGGTGAACTGCTTGAGCGTCGGGACCGTCTCCACGAGGGGCAGCCCCTCGGCGTGGACGAGCGCGGGGTAGGCCGAGAGCCCCACCGACCGCAGCATGCTGATGAGGAGCACGGCCTTGTCTCGGGTGTCGCCATACTTGTTCTCGAGGACGAGCGCAGCGTCGTTCGGCTCGTACCCGCCGAGCCCGAGGGCCAGTGAGACGTTCGCGATCCCCGTCGCCGCGTCGATGAAGCAGGCGTACATTCTGTGGTCGTCGGTCTCTCTCCCCTCGACCACGAGCGCGGCGTGCTCCGCGACCGCGCCTTCCGTCTGGACGTGCGGGAAGAACCCGCCGGCGAAGAACGCCGCGGCCTCGTCCCAGCTTTCGTACGACGAGTACAGGACGCGAGGCCTCAGCTGCGACCGCGGCGGCATGTTCCCCTCGGGGACGAGCGCCTTGACGTCCTCGGCCGTCCACGTGATCTCGCCGCGTCTCGACTCCTCTTTGAGCTCTACCAGTTCGGCGATTCCGTCGGACGCATCGGTGGCCACCGTGACGTCCTCCGGGAAGCGGAGGGCGAGCTCGTGCCTGAGGAACGGGTCCTCGCCTCCGAAGTACTCCACGCCCGAGAAGCTCCCGTCTTTCGCCGGCTCCCTCGTCTCCTTGAGCTGAAGCTCCATGGTCGACCCGACGCCGACGACCGGGAACGAGATCACCTTCTCGAGCACGTTCGAGTAGATGCCGGCTTCCGCGAGGAAGCTCGGCGTGATGTCGTTGATCGCGTCCTCCTCGACCTCGACAACGCGACCGGTCTTTCTCACGGTCTGCGCCTTCTCGACGGAGATCTCCGCGGTCTCGCTGTCGTACACGAACGTCTGGTTCGCGTACTCCTCCCGACCCATCAGTCGGAGGATCCTGAGGAGGAGGTTCCTCTCGATCTCGATCGACCCGTCCTCGTCGACTTCGACGGTCTCCTGGAGGAGCGCGAAGATCGCCTTCGCGTTGGGATACTCCTCCGACCCGGGGATCTCCGCCGCGAGCTCCTCGATGTCCACGTCGCGCCACTGGTCGGCCGCGGCAGCCGTGCCGAGGGCCAGCGCGATCAGGATGATGGCGATTCTCTTCATCTAGCCCTCCTTCTTCATCAGGATGACCTCGCCTCGCGCCGACCTTCCTGCAAGCCGCACGGCCTCCTTGAGTGACAGGTAATCCCCCGGGGAGACCTGGAACGAGTTGATGGCGAACCTGTGGCGGTACTTCACGATTCCCTGGCCGCCTTCGGCCGGGGGCGGGACGAACTCGTAGTCGATCTCGAGAGTAATCACGCCCTCCTTGAAGCTCACGTTGTCGGGGAGGCTCGTCAGCTCGTAGTCCGCGGGGATCGCGACCTCGGCTTCCTCCTCGAGTCCGAGCGTCACCTGGAGCGCGAGGGGGTACTCCCTGGAGGCGAGACCGGTGAGGCGGCCGAACAGTGCATCCGAGAGGAAGTCGAAGCTGCCCGTCGCCGCCGGCACGCGAAAGAGAACGTACGGGTCGGCCTGGAGCGCGTAGTTGGTGACGTCGTAGTCCACCGTGATCGCCATGGGTTCGGAGAGGTCCTCGGCGTCGGTGATCTCGAACCGGGTCATCTCGGCGCCGGGGTAGAGCCCCTGGACCGCTTCCTCCCACGCCATCTCGATCTGCTCCTTGCCGGCCTGTCTCGAGATCGTCCTCAAGATCTCCTCGTACATGCCCGATCCGGTGATCGTGACGCTTCCCCCGATGCTCCCGTCGCCGCCGAGCGTCGACTCGTCGACGATCCGTCCCGAGTTCCTGCTGGCCGGGACGGCCGGGGCCCTGCGGATGTCGGAGCCTTCCTCGGTCAGGAGGAGGGCCCAGCGGTCGCTCAGATAGCTCGCGTAGATCTCGCGGCTCGTCTGCTGCGTCGGGTCGATGTAGAGGTAGTCGCCGTCCGGTCCCTCGATCGCCACGATCCCGTGCTCGAAGAAGACCGTGGGCACCTCGGTGTCGGTCGTGCGGGTCACGTTCACCGCGACGATCCACGAGGGGACGCCGATCTCTTCGAACATGGTCACCATGAGAACGGCCTTGTCGCGGCAGATGCCGTACTCCTTCTCGAGCGTGTAGGCCGCGAAGTGGGGCTCCAGAAACGCGCCCCTGTCCATCGAGATCCCGAGGTAGCGGACGTTGTCGGCGATCCAGTAGTGAATGGCCCGGATCTTCTCGTCGGTCGTCTCGAGGCCATCGGTGATCTCATCGACGAGGTCCGTGACCGTCTCCTCGGCGACGCACTTCTCGTCCGACATCTCCCAGAGGTACCTCGAGAGATCCGCCCACGTCTGCATGGTCGAGACGACGACCCTGGTGGCCACCTGCGCCAGTCCGGGCATAGCGGGCTCGGGGTTGATCTGCGGGAGGCCCTCCCCGCGCCACACGTAGGTGCGCTTCCCGTCGGCCTCGGTCTCGGCGAACTCGAGCTCACCACCCTTGACCGCGTGCTTGAGCGGCATGTCGGCGGGGCCAACGATCGTGACGCTCGTTTCGACGACGGGAGACGTGTCCTGCACGATGTGCAATCCGTTGTACCCGTCCTCGATGAGCGGCTCGAACTCCATGTGGACGAGGATCTCGATCGCGTCACCCACCTCGAGGTTCCGGAAGACGACGGTCACCTCACGGAAGTCGGACTCGTAGATGTCCATCGCCGCCACCATCGCGGGAGTGCCGTCGGTGATGAGGTCTTCGGTGACGACCACCTCCGTGCCGTCCCGCTTGATGACCCGCGCGGTCTCGATGTCGATCGAGCCGTAGCGGCGGTTGAACACGAACGACTCGTCACGGTGCTTGTTCTGTCCCTCGTCGGTGAGGATCTTGACGAAGGCGTGGTGGTACTCGTCGTACGCGCCGCTCTCCTCGAATTCCACAAATGTGTGGGAGAACCCGACGACCGAGTTGGCGCTCGGATAGCGCTCCGGTTCGCCGAGCGATTCGAGGAGCGCGAGCGCCTCATCGAGCTCCAGCGCCTGCGGCCGTGCCGCCGCTGCCGCTGCCGCCAGCATCACGCAAAGCCCGACGAGGGATGCCCTGAGAAACCTCATGACCAGCTCCCTTCCTCTGGTGCTGTGTGGGAACCCGGCCGCCGCTTCCCTCGCTGGGGCGCGAACGACCGGGG
>JALGVN010000141.1 GCA_025774645.1 bacterium | reverse complement strand
CGGCCGCCGGCATGGTCATGCTCGAGGACATCATGGAGTCCCTCTCGCCGTGGGAGAAGCTGTCCGCGGCGTTCACCGCGGCCCTCCCGACGGGTGCGATCGAGAGGCTCGCGGGCGGTGGGGACGAAGATGACAACCTCCTCGTCCTGTTCACGAGCGGGAGCGAGCGCGACCCGAAGGCCGTCCCGCTCACGCACCGGAACATCCTCGCGAACGTCGAGGCGCTCGCCGAGGTCTTCGAGCTCACCTCGGGGGACAGCGTCCTCGCGAACCTCCCGCTCTTCCACGTGCTCGGACAGACGGCGACCCTCTGGGTCGCGATCTACAAGGGCGTCACGATGTCGACGGTCGCGAACCCGCTCGACTACCGCGTCGTCGTCGCCGCCGTCAAGGCGGAGAGGCCGACGATCATGGTCGGCACCCCGAGCTTCTTCCGGGGATACCTGCGCGCGTCCGAGCCGGGCGACTTCTCGAGCGTCCGCATACCGATCGCGGGAGCCGACAAGGTCCCAGACGTGCTCCGGGCCGGTTTCCGGGAGAAGCACGGGATCGAGCTCCTCGAGGGCTACGGGGCCACGGAGACCTCGCCGTGCATCGCGGCGAACACGCCGCGGCACAACAGGCCCGGCAGCGTCGGCCGCCCGCTCCCGTGCGTCGAGGTCCGCATCGAGAACCTCGAGACCGGCGAGGACTGCGCCGTCCTGGAGACGGGGAAGGTCCTCGTCAGGGGCGACTCCGTCATGAAGGGGTACTGGAACGACATCGAGTCGACGGCCGCGTGCATGCGGGCGGGCTGGTACGACACCGGCGACATGGCGTACTTCGATGCTGACGGGTATCTGTGGCTCGCGGGTCGGCTCAAGCGGTTCGTGAAGATCGGCGGCGAGATGATCTCGCTCGTCTCGGTCGAGTCGGTGCTCAACGACCTCGTGCCTGACGACGTCGAGGTCTGCGTGGTCGGCGTCCCCGACCCTGTGAAAGGATCGAGGATCGTGGCCGCGGTGAGCGCGGAGGTCGACTGGAAGCAGATCCACCACGAGATGGCCAGGCGACTCCCTTCGATCTCGGTGCCGAGGGAGCACGTCGTGCTCGAGGACTTCCCGGTGACGGGAGGCGGAAAGTCCGACTTCCGCGCCGTGACGAGAATCGTGAGCGCAATGATCGCCGGCACCGCCGGCCGCGAGGAGGGGAGATGACGGTCGCCTCTCCGGACGCTCCTCCGGACGAGCCGAGCGGCGCAGGCGGCGCGATCGAGATCCCGATCGACGGGGCGCTCGACCTCCACACGTTCCGACCGGCAGACGTCGGCGACCTCGTTCCCGACTACCTCGAGGCCTGCCGGGAGCGGGGCATTCTCGAGGTCAGGATCGTTCACGGGAAGGGGACCGGCGCCCTGAGGGAGACCGTTCACTCGATCCTCGACGCGCTCTCCTACGTATCCTCGTACCGGCTTGAAGGCAGCGGCCGCGGGGGCTGGGGCGCCACGCTCGTGTCCCTCAAGCCCCGTTCGTAGGCCGGATTCCGACCCGGATCGCCGTCCGGATCCTGCCCAGGACCCCTCCAGGGCGATTTCCGGCGTCCACATCGGCAAACAGGCTCACGTTTTGCATGACTTCCCGACCGGACACCCACGTACGGGAGGGAGCGATGGCATACGATCAGGTGAACCGAAGCACGTACGAGAGCGAGCGCCTCGTCGAGCGCTACACGACGATGCCACTCCAGATCGCCGAAGTCATGATCCTCGTCAAGTACAAGGAGGACTACTACGGCAAGCGCGTTCTGGACGTCGGATGCGGCGCCGGGCGCACCGCGGAGTACCTCCGGCACTGGGCGGGGGAGTACCTGTGCGTCGACTACTCCGAGCAGATGACGAAGGTGCTCAAGAGGAGGTTCGACGACGTCGACTGCGTCTGCTGTGACGTCAGGGACATGCATCAGTTCGCGGACGGTTCGTACGACTTCGTGCTCTTCGCCAACAACGGACTCGACTCGCTCGGCCACGAGGACCGTATCCTCGGCATGTGCGAGGTCAACCGCGTCCTGCCCGACGGCGGACTCTACGTATTCTCGACGCACAACCGAAACTGCGACCACGCGCGGCAGGAGCCGCAGATCGAGTTCTCGTTCGACCCGTTCGCGTTCGCGCGAGCGGTCGTCCGCCACCAGAGGCGAGTGGCGCGGCGCCGCGCGAACCGGGAGTTCGAGCGCGAGGAGAAGGACTACGCGATCATCAACGACAGTTCGCACAACTTCTCGCTCGTGACCTACTACATCGATCAGCGGACGCAGGTCGAGCAGCTCAAGGACCTCGGGTTCGAGACGCTCGAGATCGTCGACTTCGAGGGAACCGCGATCGGCAGCAACGACGTCGATCACTCGAGCCCGTGGATCTACTACGTGGCCAGGAAGGTCGGTCCGCCGAAGGTGGGATAGAGGCACCGGGGGAAGAGCCGTGGCCTGCACCGTCGAGCGCATCTTCATCGCGTCCCGAGCAGGGGGCGCGATGAGGCGCGTATTGGAGACAGAAGCGGTCGCGGGGAGAGGTCTCGACGGCGACCGCTACGCCGAGGGGGCCGGGTACTGGACCGGCATCGACGAGTGCGAGGTCACGCTGATCGAGGGCGAGACCATCGACGAGATCGACGCCGAGACCGACCTCGCCATCGTGAACGGCGAGCACCGCCGGAACATCGTCACTCGCGGCGTGAGGCTGTTCGAACTCGCCGGGAAACGCTTCGCCGTCGGCGGAGCGGTTCTGGAGTACGACCGCCCGCGACCGCCGTGCCGGTACGTGGAGGCGCTCACCCAGCGCGGGATGATGTTCGCGCTGGCGCAGGGGCGCGGCGGGATCTGCGCGCGGATCGTCACGTCGGGAACGATAAGAGAGAACGATTCGATCGAAGTGCTCTGATCAAGTGCTCGGACGCCGTCGGGCGTCGGAGACGGGGGGCGGGCGCATGCGCACCGACTTCGCAGGACGCGTTCTCGCGTGGGGGAAGTCGCTCAGGCAGATGCAGCACCTCGCCATGAGGGAGGCGCACTCGTCGATCCGCGTCCCGTTCCCGAGGAAGCTCTGGCTCTGGAGCAGGGGGTTCGTGAGCCAGGACTGGGTTCTCTACGACCTCGAGGGGAAGAACCTCGGGGACTACGTCTCCGACTACGCCCGGTTCGTGCACACTCCGAAGATCAACGGGCGATTCGCCGCCGCCCTCGACAACAAGATCGTCTTCTCACGTCTCATCGCGAGCCTGGGGGCGAAGGTCCCGAAGTACTTCTGCGTCATCTCGGGCGGGAGGTTCATCCCCGTCGGCACACTCCACCGCATGACCGACGTCGACTCCATCATCGACGTTCTCACGAAGGAAGGCCGCCTCGTGCTCAAGCCGTTCGGGGGCGGGAGCGGGGTCGCGGTGTGGCTTCTTCGGGTGACCGACGGGAAGCTCTACCTGAACGAGAAGGAGGCGACGCGCGAGGAGATCGCGCGCGTCCTCACGGCGGCGAACGACGGCGTCATCAGCGAGTTCATCCAGCAGCACCGCTACGCGCTGGAGATCTACCCGAACACGACCAACTCGATGCGAGTCCAGACGATGTGGGACTACGACAGGCAGGTGCCGTTCGTCTCGATCGCCGCACACCGCTTCGGGTCGGACTCGACGATTCCGGTCGACAACTGGACGCAGGGCGGGTACATCTGCGAGGTCGACGTCGAGACGGGCATCCTCGGCAAGGCGGCGCCGTATCCCCACTCGGGTCCGATGCAGTGGCTCTCCAGCCATCCCGTCACCGGGGCCGCGATCGAGGGCGTCGAGGTTCCGCACTGGGAGTACGTGAAGTCCGGTGTCCTCGACCTCGCGAGACGGATGCCCTTCATGCCCTACATCGGCTGGGACGTCATCGTGACCGAGGAGGGGTTCGCGGTCACCGAGGGCAACAGTTTCACCGACGTCCACGGGCTCCAGATCTTCCGCCCGTTCCTCAAGGACGCACGCGTGCGGCGCTTCTACGAGGCGCACCACGTCATCTGAACCGTCCGCGCCGGCCGCGACGGGGCGGCGCGATTCGAGAAGCGAGGGAACCGGAGTGCCCGGCTTCGCAGACCGCATGCTCTCTGCAGGAAGAACGGCCCGCAACTTCCAGCGGCTGGTGCTGCGTGAGGCGCGCGCGCCGTTCCGCGTCCCGCTGAAGGACAGGCTCTGGGCGTGGCACCGCGGCTTCACCGGCTTCTCGTTCGTCAGATACCAGCTCACGGAGGAGAACTACCTGGACTTCGTGAGCGACTACGCCCGATACATCAGGACGCCGAAGATAAACGGCCGCTTCGGGGAGGCTCTCAACAACAAGGTCGTCTTCTCGATGCTCGTGAAGAGCTACGGCATCAACGTCCCGGAGTACTACTGCCTCGTGACCGAGGGCAGGTTCGTTCAGATCGGCAGCAGGTTTCGGATGCGGTCGCCCGACGAGGTCATCGAGTCGTGCTTCGCCGGCGGGGAGTTCGTCATAAAGCCGTACGGCGGCGGGAGCGGCGTCGCGGTCCACGTCCTGACGGCGCGCGACGGGAAGCTCCTCGTGAACCGGCGCGAGAGCGACGCGGACCGGGTCCGGTCGCTCCTCCGGAGCCTCGACGAGGCCGTCATCCTCGAGTTCGTCCACCAGCACGAGTACTCCTCGCGCATCTTCCCGGACTCGGTGAACTCGATCCGCGTGCTCACCATGTGGGACTACGAGAAGCTGGAGCCGTTCATTCCGTTCTCGGGCCACCGGTTCGGGAGCCGGACGAGCGCGCCGGTCGACAACGCGTCGCGAGGCGGGCTCAGCTGCAAGATCGACGTCGACACGGGCGTCATCGTGACGGCGCACGGCGGTCACACGACGCCCCAGGTCTTCGAAGCCACGCACCACCCAGACACGGGCGAGCAGGTCGTGGGAGTCACGCTCCCGCACTGGGAGATGGTGAAGTCCAGGCTGCTGGACGTCTGCAGGGAGATGGCGTACATTCCGTACGTCGGGTGGGACGTCGTGATCACCGAGAAGGGCTTCGTCGTGATCGAGGGAAACAACTACCCGGATCTCTCTCACCAGCTGTACGGCGCGCTCCTGCCCATCCCGCGCGTCAGGGAGTTCTACGAGGCGCACGGGATCCTCTGATCCACCGCAGGACACCGACGGAGGCACGATCGATGGCGCGCGGTTTCTCGGAACGCATGCTCGAAGCCGGACGCACCGCCCGAAACCTCGAGCGGCTTGTCCGCCGCGAGATAGGGACGCCCTTCGGCATTCCGCTGGCGACGAGGCTCCGGGCGTGGCGGCACGGGTTCACCGGGTATTCGGCAATCCGCTACGGGTTTCCCGGCCACGACCACCGCGAGTTCGTCTCCGATTACGCGCGGTACGTGAAGACCCCCAGGATCAACGGCCGGTTCAGCGAGGCACTCAACAACAAGCTCGTCTTCTCGCGGCTGCTCAAGAGCTACGGGTGCGACGTGCCGGAGTACTACTGCCTCGTTTCCCGCGGGCAGTTCGTTCAGATCGGCGACCGCTACACGATGTGGTCGCCCGACGACGTCATCGAAGCGTGCCTGGCGGGTGGCGAGTTCGTGATCAAACCGTACGGGGGAGGGAGCGGCGTGGCCGTTCACGTGCTCGCCGCCGCGGACGGGAAGCTCATCCTCGACTGGAGCGCGACCGGTGCCGACGAGGTGCGCTCGCTCCTGCACCACCTCGACGAAGCGGTCATCCTCGAATTCGTGCGCCAGCACGAGTACGCGTCCAACATCTTCCCGCACTCGACGAACTCGATCCGGATCCTCACGATGTGGGACTACGAGGCGAACGAGCCGTTCATCCCGTTCGCCGGACACCGATTCGGCCGACCGTCGTGCGTCCCGGTCGACAACTGCTCGCAGGGGGGAATCTCCAGCTTCGTCCACGTCGGAGACCGGGACCCTCGGGACGGCGCACACCGGTCACAGGCTCCGGAAGTTGCAGGAGCTGTCGGTCCATCCGGACACCGGAGTCGAGATCACCGGGACGAAGCTTCCGCACTGGGAGTACGTGACGTCGAAGCTCCTCGAGGTCTGCCGCGAGATGGCGTACATCCCGTACGTCGGCTGGGACATCGTGATCACCGAGAGGGGCTTCACCGTGATCGAGGGAAACAACTACCCGGACCTCGGCCACCAGTACTACGGGCCCCTGCTCGTGGACCCGAGGGTCCGCGCGTTCTACGAGGCGCACGGAGCGCTCTAGCCCATCCGTCCGGCCAAACCCGCTGGACTTTCCCCGCCGGATGTCGTTACATCCCTACATTGAGCTGGGGCACCGTTCGAGCCGACGGCAGGGTCTGCGCCGTCCAGGGGAACCGCCGCCCCGAGTGCGCCCCCGGCACCAACCACAGGAGAACGAGAGCATGCGTCGAGAGCACGCGCGCCGTGCCGTGATCGTCGCGATCGTCGTGATCGCTGCGGTCGCCCTGATGCCTTCGCCCGCGGCGGCAGCCGAATCCACAGAGAGCGTCTACCGCGAGCCGGATCAGGTCCTCATCGACATCGTCGACGCGCCTCGGACGCCGACCGTGAGCCTCTCACCCGACCGTGAGCGGCTCCTCCTCATGACGCGGCAGAACTACCCGTCGATCGAGGATCTCGCGCGTCCGGAGCTCGGTCTCGCGGGCCAGCGGATCAACCCCGCGAACCACGCGCCGAGCTGGACGTGGTCGTACGTGAGGCTCGCGTTCGTCAGGGTCTCGGACGCAGACGAGCGCGTCGTCGCCGGACTCCCGGAAGACGTGCGGGTCGGGAACGTCAAGTGGTCGCCCGACGGCTCGCGCATCGCGTTCACCAACACGACCGCCGACGGCGTCGAGCTCTGGACGGCGGACGTCGAGCGCGCTCAGGCGATGCGCGTCCTCGGTCCGAACGTCAGCCTCACCGCCCAGGCGTCGCCGACGTGGATGCCGGACAGCGAGAGGCTGGTCGTCTGCCTCGTGGCGGAGCCGGGACGCGCACCTGTGCTCGACGTCCCGGGCGCCCCCTCGGGTCCCACGATCCAGGAGAACCTGGGGGAGGAGTCCCCCGCGCGGACGTACCAGTACCTGCTCGAGAACGAGCACGACGAGGAGCTCTTCGAGCACTACCTGACCACGCAGCTCGCGATCGTCACGCTCGGCGGGGAGGTCGTCCGTGTCGGGGAACCGGCGATCGTGTGGAACTTCGACCCGTCGCCGGACGGGCGGTTCATCCTGGTCCACGCGCTTCACCGTCCGTTCTCGTATCTCGTGACCGCGCGGCGCTTCCCGACGGCGATCCAGGTCTGGGACCTCGACGGCAACGTCGTGCACGAGGTCGCCGACCTTCCGCTCCGTGACCAGATTCCGATCGCGAGGAACAGCGTCGCCGATGGGCCGCGTCGCGTGGAGTGGCGTCCCGACGCGCCGGCGACACTCTACTGGGCCGAGGCGCTCGACGGCGGGGACGCGCGGGTGGAGACGGAGGAACGCGACCGCGTCTTCCTCCTCGAGGCGCCCTTCGAGGGTGAGCCGGTCGCGTTCGCGACGCTGCCTCTCCGGTACTCGAGGGTCCTCTGGGGGCACGAAGAGCTGGCGCTCGTGCGCGAGTGGTGGTGGCAGAGCCGCACGGTCCGATTCTGGAAGGTGCGGCCGGGGAGTCCCGGGGCGGACCCCGAGCTCCTCATCGATTACAGCTACGAGGATCGGTACAACGACCCGGGCACGCCCGTCACGATCAGGAACGCGTACGGGCGCAGCGTCCTCATGACCGCGGACGACGCGAACACGATCTTCATGATAGGGGAAGGCGCGTCGCCCGAGGGGGACCGTCCGTTCCTCGACGCGTTCGACACGTACAACAACGAGACGACGCGCATGTTCCGCTCGGAGGCGCCCTACTACGAAATGCCGATCGCGCCGCTCAACAAGGAAGCGCGGGAGCTCGTGACCGCGCGGGAGTCTGTCGAGGAGGTGTCGAACTACTTCGTGCTCGACCTCGCGGACGGCGCCGCCCGGCAGCTGACGCTCTTTCCGCACCCGACCCCCCAGCTCGTCGGCTACACCAAGGAGCTCATCCAGTACGAGCGCTCCGACGGCGTGCAGCTGTCGGGAACGCTCTACCTGCCGCCCGGATACGAACCTGACCAGGGTCCTCTCCCGATGGTCATGTGGGCCTACCCGCGCGAGTTCAAGAGCGCGAGCGCGGCGGGGCAGATCGGCGACTCGCCCCACCGGTTCGACCGGGTCGGATGGTGGTCGCCGCTCCTCTGGCTGACGCAGGGCTACGCGGTCCTCGACGGACCGACGATGCCGATCGTGGGCGAGGGGGACGAACCCCCGAACGACACGCACATCGAGCAGCTCGTTGCGAGCGCGGCCGCGGCGGTAGACGAGGTCGTGCGTCTGGGCGTCGCCGACCGACACAGGATCGCGATCGGCGGGCACTCGTACGGGGCGTTCACGACGGCGAACCTCCTCGCGCACTCCGACCTCTTCGCCGCAGGTCTCGCGCGGACCGGCGCGTACAACCGGACGCTCACGCCGTTCGGGTTCCAGGCGGAGGACCGTTCGCTCTGGGAGGCGCCCGAGGTCTACTTCGCAATGTCGCCGTTCATGCACGCCGACAAGGTGAACGAACCGATCCTCCTCGTGCACGGTCTGGCCGACGACAACGCGGGCACGTTCCCGATGCAGAGCGAGCGGTTCTACAACGCAATCAAGGGGCACGGCGCGGTCGCGAGGCTCGTCATGCTCCCTCACGAGCGGCACAGCTACCGGGCGAGAGAGTCGCTCCTCCATCTCCTCTGGGAGACGAGCCGGTGGCTCGACACGTACGTCAGGAACGCGGAGCCGCCGGACGACGCGGCCGGGTCGGGCGCGGGCAAGTGAGAACCGGCGAGTGAGGCGCGGCCACGGATCGCGGCGGCGCGGGCAGGCACAACACGGGGGACGACCATGAGACGCGCAGCGACTGCGGCGGTGATGGCACTGCTGCTCCTTCCGCTGGGGTGTACGCAGCAGGAGGCAGACATGGATTCCAATCTCACTTCGCTGGTCGAGGCGGAGCGTGCGTTCTCTCAGGCGTCGAGTGACCTGGGCCTGCGCGACGCCTTCCTCCAGTACCTGGCGGAGGGCGCGATCGACTTCCGGCCGGAGCCCGAGGACGCGAGGGAGTACTACGAGGCAATGCACGGCAATCCCGGCAGGCTGGTGTGGGGACCGGTCTTCGCGGACGTCTCCCGGGGCGGGGACCTCGGGTACACGACAGGGCCGTGGTTGATGACGCGGTCGACGGCCGACGGAGACCTCGCCTATCACGGGCAGTACGTGTCGGTGTGGACGAGGGAGCCGGGCGGGCCGTGGCGGGTCGCGCTCGACATCGGGATCGGTCACGGGGAGCCCAATCCCCCGATCCCGGAGCTCGCGTACGCCGAGTCCGGGGGCGGATGGACCGGCCCGAGCAACGGCGACGAACCCGAGCGCCGCGCTCTCTTCATGAGGGACAGCGAGTACTCCGCGCTCTCCGAGCTCCACGGGTTCGCCGAGACGTTCCGCTCACACTCGCAGTGCGACGTCAGGGTCTACCGGGGCGGGCACTTCCCGATTCTCGGACAGGAGGCGGCGCTCGCAGCACTCGCGGGGGCGAGCGGCACGTACGCGTGGGTGCCGATCGCAACGGGCGTCTCGCGCGGCGCCGACCTCGGCTACACGTACGGGCTCACCGTGATCACGCCCGACGAGCCCGGAGAGGTACCCACCAGACGAGAGAGCTATCTCAGAATCTGGAAGAGGAACGCCGACGGCGAATGGAAGCTCGTCCTCGACGCCGCGAACGCTCTTCCGCTGGAGGAGCCGCCGGTCGAGAGCTAGACCGAATCCGCCGCCGCGATTCGGAACACGAGAAGGAGACCACGACACGATGATCGACGAAGCCTACCTCGCGGCCGTCCTCGACAGTCTCAGGGATCCGTTGCTGGTCGCCGACGCGGCGAGTCACGAGATCGTGTACATGAACAAGGCCGCCATCTCGCATTTCAAGGACGGAGTCGATCTCCTGGGGCGGTCGCTCCTCGACTGCCACAACGAGAAGTCGAACGCCGTGATCCTGGAGGTTCTCGAGGCGCTCGCGGCGGGTGAGGAAGAACGCCTCATTCACGAGGACGAGAAGGAGCGGATCTACATGCGCGCCGTGCGGGAGACCGACGGCGACATGATCGGCTACTACGAACGGTACGAGCCGCGCGGCGAGAAGTAGGGGAGCGGGCGGTCGGGGTCGTGCGGTTCGCGGACGACGGTGCGGGCGCGGACGAAGAGGCGAGCTACATGAAGTTCTCGGTCGGAGAGATCAACGTCATCGTCACGGACCTCGAGCGGTCCCTCCGCTTCTATCGGGACGTCCTCGGGTTCGAGGTTCTCGGGAAAGAGGGGGACGGGTACCACCTTCTCTCCGCGGACACGCAGGTTCTGCTGCTCGGCGTCGCGAAGGAGGAGGGCGGACGCCCGCCGTACTGCGTGGCGCCCTCGATCTCGTTCGACGTCGTCGTCGAGAACATCGCGGAGGCCGTGAGACACCTCGCGGGGCACGACGTCGACTTCGAGTCGCGGTGGAAGCCGGGCGACGACAGCGTGTTCATCCGGGATCCCGACGGCCTCGTGCTAGAGGTCATCCAGGCGGACGCCGCGGCCGCCGTCGACACCGACCGCAGGCCGGACGACATCGTCGAGTACTACGAGCGCCGTCTTCCCGAGTACGACCGCATCTACGAACGCCCCGAGCGTCAGAGAGACCTCGCCGCGCTTCGACGGCTGGTGCGCGAGAGGCTCGCCGGGCAGGACGTCCTGGAGATCGCGTGCGGGACAGGCTACTGGACAGACGTCGCCGCCGCGGTCGCGAGCTCGGTCGTGGCGACGGATCTCTCGCCGGCGCTGACCGAGGTCGCGGAGCTTCGGGTCAAGGGGAGCGACGGCGTCCGGTTCGCCGTCGCCGACGCCTACGAGATGCATCAGCTGGAAGGCTCGTTCACGGCGGTCCTCGGAGCGTTCTGGTGGTCGCACGTCCCTCGCCAGGACCTGCCGGTGTTTCTTGAGAGACTGCACGAGCGGCTCGGGTCCGGGGGTCGCGTGGTCTTCTTCGACAACAGATACGTCGAGGGCGAGAGCACGCCGCTTTCGCACGAGGACGAGCACGGCAACACCTATCAGGTCCGCCGCCTCGAGGACGGGAGCGAGTATCTCCTCGTGAAGAACTTCCCGACGGAGGAGGAGCTGCGCGGCGCCGTCGTCGGAGCGACGGACGACGCGGTCGCGACGCTCTTCCGGTACTACTGGTGTCTCTCGTACGAGATTCGGTGAAGGGCGCGGGGGTGAAGCCCCGCCGGAGCGCGGCCCCGGGCCGCGACCGACAGGAGGAACGAACGTGAGAATCTCCCCGAAGTCACTGCCGACGGCGCTCGCGCGGACGCTCACGAGGACACTCGTGCTTCCGGTCGTCCTCGCCGCGATCGCGTCCGCCCCCGCCGCGCGAGCTCAGGAGAGCGCGGACGAAGCGATCGAGATCCAGGGCGGTGTGGTCGGAGGCGAGGTCTCCGGAGAGACCGCGGAGGACACGGCCGCTGAGACCACCGAGGAGACCACCGAGGAGACCAGGCAGGCCGCGGACCCGGCGGTTGAGGCCGCGGTCGAGGGGTTCTGGCGAGGCGTCCTGACCCTGCCGGGCGGCTCGGACTTCAGGATCATCTTCCGCGTGTGGCGGGAGGACGACGGGACGCTCTCGTCGCTCATGGACAGCCCCGACCAGGGCGCGGCCGATCTCCCGGTCGACAGGATCGTCATTGAGGGGAGGACCGTCCGCCTCGAGCTCACGTTCGCGGGCGCGTTCTTCGAGGGCGAGATGGCCGCCGACGAGACCGAGATCGAGGGGCTGTGGCACCAGGCGGCGATGGAGATGCCGCTCACGCTCATGCGCCTGGAGGAGGTCCCGGAGGTCAGGAGGGCTCAGGAGCCCGTCGAGCCGTTCCCGTACGCCGTAGAAGAAGTCAAGTACGTGAACGAGGAGGACGACGTCACACTCGCCGGGACGCTCACGGTGCCGGAGTCGATCGGTCCGGTCCCCGCTGCGATCCTCATCTCGGGATCGGGCGCCCAGGATCGCGACGAGTCGCTCTTCGGGCACCGCCCGTTCCTCGTCCTCGCCGACTACCTCACGCGGCGCGGGATCGCCGTGCTCCGCGTCGACGACCGCGGCGTGGGCGGATCGACCGGGAGCGTGGCCAAGTCGACGTCCGAGGATCTCTCGCGTGACGTCGAGGCCGGGTTCCGCTATCTCGCGACGCGCGACGAGATCGACCCCGCGAAGATCGGTCTCATCGGGCACAGCGAGGGCGGCATCATCGGACCGATGGT
>JALGVN010000140.1 GCA_025774645.1 bacterium | reverse complement strand
ACGATCTCGTCGGACGTACGGCTGTCGAGGTTGCCGGTGGGCTCGTCGGCCAGAAGCACTTCGGGGTCGTTCGCGAGCGCCCTCGCGATCGCCACGCGCTGTGCCTCTCCCCCGGAGAGCTCCCCGGGAGTGTGCTCGAGTCTGTCGCCGAGTCCGACGCGCGAGAGGATCTCGGACGCGCGGCGCTTCCGGTCTCTCCTCGGATGGTCGCCGAACGCCAGGGCGAGCGTGACGTTCTCGATCGCCGTCCTCGACTGGATGAGGTTGAACGACTGGAACACCATGCCCACGGTGTCTCGCCGGTGTCTGGCGAGGGCGCCCCGATCCATGGCGGAGAGCTCCGCGCCCCGGACGACGATGCTGCCGTCCGTCGCGGTGTCGAGTCCGCCGATCAGGTTCAGGAGCGTCGACTTCCCCGATCCGGAGCGGCCCGCCACCGAGACAAACTCGCCCTCGGCGACGTCAAGACTCACGCCGCGGAGGACGGGGATGTCTATGCTCCCCTTGTGGTAGGTCTTCGTGAGGTCGATGGTGCGGAGGATGGTCGTCAAGCGATCTCCGTCCTCCCGCTGTCGCGGGACCTCAGGCGGCGCTACGAGCTCGCTCCCGTGGCCTTCATGAACTGTACGCGTTCGTACGCCGCGGGGTTCTCGCTCTCCTCCTGGCTCATCCGGCCCTTCATGTCGGGGATCGTCGCGTACCCGTGACCGTCCATCCAGGCGGCGGCCTCCTCGAGCACCTGACCGACGTATCCGACGCCGCGCTGGTAGAGGGCGGAGCACATCTGCACGGCGGAGGCGCCCGCCAGGATCTGCTTCACGACTCCCGCCCCGTCGTGCACGCCGGTGGTCGCCGCCAGGTCGCAGTCGACCTGGCCGGAGAGGATCGAGATCCACCTCAGCGGGACGAGGAGCTCATCGGGACTGCTCGTGAACGGAGCGGGGACGAGCTTCTCCTTGTCCAGATCGAAGTCGAACCGCGCAAACCGGTTGAAGAGAACGAGCGCGTCGATGTCGCGGCGGCAGAGCTCCCGCGCGAGGTGAGCGATACCCGAGAAGAGGAAGCCGATCTTGAGCGCGACCGGTATCGAGAGGTCCTTCTTGACCGACTCGGCGACGTCAAGGTAGACCTGCTCGTGGGATCGCCCGTCGCGTTCCGGATCGGATGGCATGACGAAGATGTTGAGCTCGAGCGCGTCGGCGCCCGCCTGCTCCACCCGCTCGGCGAACTCGGTCCACGCGCCCGCGGTCACGCAGTGGATGCTCGCGATCACGGGGATGGAGACCGCCTGCCTGGCCTCCCGGATCAGACCGAGATACCCCTCGACCGCGTTCTCGCGCCCGTAGCTCTGGACGTACCCGACGCCCTCGGAGTGCCAGTACGAGGGACCGCTCGCGACGACGAGGTCCGCGACCTCGCCGGTGATCTGCTCCTCGAAGATCGACTTGAGCACCACCGCCCCGGCGCCGGCCTCTTCGCACTTCTTCACGCGCTCGGCCGAGTTCGTGAGACCCGAGCTCCCGACAATGACCGGGTTGGCGAGCTCGAGGCCCATGTACTTCGTCGAGAGGTCTGCCACCTGTGCCTCCTGTCTGTGCTGATGTCTGTGATGCCGCTTGTGGGGCGGACGCCGTTCGAACCCGGGCGTGACGCTACGGTCAGAACTTGTAGACCGACACGATCTTCGACGGCTCCGACGCGCCGGGTGCGTAGAGACGCACGATGAGACGCGTGCCGTCGGGATACGCGCGGCGATACGCCGCCTTCAGTCCCCAGATGTCGAACGCGCGGTCCTCCTGGACGGCCTCCCTGCCCCCGTCACCCTGCCTGTCGTGCTGGAGCTGGACGTCGACCTCGGGGGGATCCGCGTCGCGGAACGTGCCCGTCGTCGAGAGGGCGAGCGCGTGCGGACCGTCTCCACCCTCGTACGCTACGGTCAGGATCAGCCGGTCGCCGCGGACGGTCGCCGATTCGATCGTCGCGGGATCTGCCGGCAGGTCTCCCACCGGGTCGTCGAGAAAGAGGATACCGGGGGCGTAGTCGTCCGTGATCGAATTCGTCTCGCAGTACTCCGTGCCCCCACCGCAGCCCCCGACGGCCAGCGAGACCAAGAGAATCGCCAGGCCCAGAAGGCCCGGCCGGAGTGCCGATCGTCTCGTCCTGCGTCCGCCCATGATGTCCGCCCTCCCCGGATTGCGCCGGACCCTCAACACCCATCGTTCGACGGGGCCATTATAGCAGAAAGCACCCGCGGAAGCGGCGGCATAGAGCCACCTCCGCGGGCGTCCGAATCCTCAGGCATCAGGCCCCCCGAAAGCGCATCTCCGTGGGGGCTCGGCCGACATCCAGGCCCGCCCTCCGTCAGCGGCGGGCGTACGTTCCCTGGAGCTCGCCCGTCGCGAGGATGTGACCCTGCATCGCTTCGACGAGGCTCTCCTTCGTGAACACCGGATCGACCGGCAGGAACGCGTCGAGCGCGTAGAGTCTGAAGGAGTAGGTGTGCGTCCGCCCGGGCGGCGGACACGGACCGTGGTAGCCCATGCCGGAATCGCCGTCGCCCTGCCGCGCTCCTGCGGGGAGAACGACCTGCCTCGGAATCCCGTCGGACAGCGAACGCGCGCGGGGGGGAAGGTTGTAGATCAGCCAGTGCACCCAGATCCTGCCCGCGACCTCGACCGCGTCGGGGTCATCCATGATGACGACGAAACTCCTCGCCCCCTTCGGCGGCTCGCCCCAGCTCAGAGGCGGCGACTTGTCGTCCCCGTCGCAAGTGTGCCGCACTGGGATGGTGGCGCCCGGTTCGAACGCCGTGCTCGTGAGTTCGAGAACTCCGACCTCTGCTGTCTGCTCTTCCGCGGCCGTCTCACCCGGCACCGTCTCGGGCGCGTCGCCTCCGCAGCCTGCCAGGACAACGGCGGCGGCGACCAGGCCGGCCGGCAGCGTACCAGTTCGCGTCATGCTGTCCTCCCTTTCCGCACCTTCGGGCCGCACGGCTCCGCTCACGGTGCGGGAGTCTGAGCGCTTCCTGCGCGCGCGTGGCCTCCCGGGATCAGGAACTCTCGGCGTGGATGTCGGCGATCAGGCGCCCGCCGCTGCCGACGTTCTCGGGGGAGTTCTCTCTGATGACAACGGTGATGATCTTCTTGTCGTACCCGTAGACCTCCGCCGCCGCATCCGTCAGCTTCTCGACCATGCGCCGCTTCTGCTCGACGCTCTTCATCACGGGACCGTCGATCACGATCGTCGGCATGCCACCTCCCTCTGACTTGGCTCCCCGATGCTGAGTTCGTCCCGCGCGGGTGCCGCGGGATCACTCGTCCTTTGCGAGGGGGAAGCTGAACCCCGCTCTGTCCAAGGCCTTGATGAGGTCTCTGTTGAACCGAACCATGAGATTCTGCGGGTACCTCACCCGGAACAGGAACTCCGCGTTGCTCTTGACCTCGAGCTTCTGCATCCGCTTCTTCACGTCCCCGACCCAGCTGCCGTCGTCGCGAGGAACCTGCCTGTCACGCTCGACCGCTTCCACGTAGGCCCGCTCGAGGTAGCGGTCGACGTCCTCGTCGATGCTGCCGTACTTGCGCTCGAAGTCGTCGCGGACGTCGTCGTCGGAACGAGCCGCGTACTTCTCGGAGTGCACGGCCGCGTGACGGTCGAGCTTCGGGATGTCGCGAGGCACCGACTTGGGAAACCCGAGGGACAGCACCATCATGGGTAGGACGTGCTCGGGCATCGCGAAGAACTCCCGAGCGTACTCGATGCTGGACAGAATCGTACCGACGTAGACCGACCCGAGCCCTCTGGCTTCGGCGAGGATCACGACGCTCTGCGCGGCGCACATGAGATCCGCGTAGGCTATGAGGAACGAGAGGAGCGACTCCTCCCCCCTGAACTCGACGTCGAACGCCGAGGCCCAGCGCTTCACCCGATGGAAATCGATGCAGAAGATGAGGGACGTCGGCGCGTTCGCGACCCACGGCTGGCCTCCGACCATCTCCGCGAGCTCCGCCCTCGCCGCGCGCTCCTCCACCACGATGATCGAGAGAGGTTGGATGTTCCCGCCGGACGGAGCGTTCACCGCCGCGTCCAGGAGCTCGTCCAGGAGTTCCTCCGGCACCGGACGATCCTCGAACGATCGGACGGACCGCCGCTTCATCATCAGATCGTAGAGATCCACGGAGCAGAACCTCCTCTCCGCCCGTCGCCGCCCGCCTCCCGGCGGCGGACCACTCCACGATGACAGAGAGCGCAGGCCGCCGCAAGGTCGTTTCGGGAGGCCAGGAACGAGCGAGGGCCGCACCGTCGTCCGGTGCAGCCCTTTTTCGTGTTCGCGCCGGGCCGACGAGGCCGCAGCGGATGGCGTCCGGGGCCTAGAAGTAGAACCTGGCGCCGATCCCGCCGGCGAGGTCGAACTTCGTCTCCGGCACGAAGTCCAGCACCGGGGCGATCTCGACGAAGATGTCGATGTTCCCGCCGGCGACGAAGAAATCCAGCCCAATCGGAGTGCGGAGTCCGAACCTCGAGGAGGCTCCCGAGTTGAGGAGCACGCGAGCTCCGAACCCGTAGTAGAGGGGTAGCCCCCCTTCGACGCTCTCCTTGAAGGTCTGGCTATGAAAGAGGTAGTCCGTGTGCATGTAGAACCACCCGTCCGAAGAGAGCGACCAGCCGAAGGCGGCGTCGACCGCCCTGTTACCGCTCATCCAGGCCTTGAAAGAGAGACCCGTGGGCTCGCCGGCCATCACGCCGATGCCGAGTCCCTGGGCCAGAGCGTCCGCGGCGCAGAACAGAAGCGCCAGAGCGATCAGGAGCACGAGCACTCGCATCGCTACCTCCGTGTCTTCCGGACGACGCCGCCTGGGTCTCACAACGACGAGTCCCGCCCGTCCGTTCAGCGGTCCCGCCCCTGCCGCATCTTCTGCTGGAGGCGCCGGACCTTCAGAGTCCTGTAACCGAATCGCGCTGCACGGTAGAGCGCTCGGCCCGAACCGCGCCTGAGCCACGCACCGTCCTTGCGCATTGTAAGGTAGGTCTCGCACGCGGCGCAAGGGAGATCACCGCGGGCGACTTCCCGTCCGAGGAGCATCGATCGTGCGTAGACCATCTTCTCGCAGTTGAGGCTCTCGAGGAGGCCGTCCTCGAAGGCGTTCGCCCCGAAGTCACCCCAGTAGTTGCAGCAGCACCCGAAGATCCTGCCGTCCCAGTTGATCTGGGGCTCCTCCCACATCTGGTGGCAGAACGTCCGGGCCGAGTAGGCCGCAGGCTCGCGCGCCTCTCCCCCCTGCCGCGTGGCGCTCAGCCGGTGCTGCTCCAGCACGAACTCCCCGTCGCGTAGCGGCGAAAAGCCCGGATCCCACGAGGGTTTCAGCCGGAAGTCCATGCCGAGCTCGCGGGCCATCGCCCTCGCCTTCGGGATCTCGTGCTCGTTGTGTCCGAAGACCACGAACTGCCAGGTGAGTGCCGGATACCTGGAATCGCTCCGCCGCTTGATGGTGTTGAGCTTCCGTACGTTCTCGATGACCGCGTCGAAGGAACCACCCTTTCGGTACAGGGGGTAAGTCTCGTCGCTCGCGCCGTCGAGCGAGACCGTGATCCTCCGGAACCGGTAGCGGACGAGCGCATCGAGCGCGTCGTCCCCGACGGTATTCATGTTGGCGCCGGTGTCGGCCGACAGGGCCACGCCTCGCCGGTGCGCCGCCTCCATGATCTCGGGAAGCTCCGGGTTGAGGAAGATCTCCCCCAGGTTCGAGAGCTCGACCTCGCGGAGCCACGGGTTCGCCGCCGCGAGGGCGTCGAAGTCGGCAACCTTGAGGTGCCCGCGGCCGACGGCCCCCGCGATCGCCCCCGTCGTCTGGGGGCACAGCGAGCACCGGAGCTGGCACTCGCTCGAGGCCTCCAACCTGATCCTCCGAGGTGTGATCGTCTCGGCCATTCGCGGCTCTCCGGGAAGCCTGGTGGCGCTCCCCGCGTAACCCGGCTGAGGTAGCACGGGTGCACGAACGCGGGGCCGCCTGACGGAATCGCTCAAGGAATCCGTCAGCGCCGCGCATGAGGAACAAACCTGAATCGCCTCTGAGTAAACCACACGCGTAGGGCCGTGTCTAGGGAAAATCCCGCGTGCGGGCCCCTGTGCCGGGTCCTCAGCCGGGACGGCCGGGAGACGGCCCAGGGGAGCCGTCCGGACGCTTCGGACAGCAGGCCGAGGGGCGGCACAAGGCGACCGCGAGAGCGCGTCCGGTGCACTCCGGACCGGGTCGAGAGAGCGCTCCTGACCCGGCGAAGTCGTCACGTCTCCCTTCCCACGGCAGAGAGACGGGCTGTTCGGCGCGGCCATGCGGACTCCGGACGCAAGAGCTGCACCGGCATCCTCGTGCGGCGAGCGTGCCTGAACCGCGTTGACCCCGCGCTCGGCAGCCCGTACATTGAAGCTCGGCGGGCACGAATACGTCTGACCCATCGATGCCCGCCGTCATCTTGGAACGCAAGTCAACGGTCCGAGCGCACGGGCGCGAAAGGCGCCGGTCGGGCCGTCAGGAAGGGGGACCACATTGGC
>JALGVN010000011.1 GCA_025774645.1 bacterium | reverse complement strand
GCTACCTCGGGGGGACAGGTGGGGACGAGGCACTCGTCGTGGCTCTGGATAGCTCGGACAACGCGGTGCTGGCAGGCGTCACGGAGGCATCCGACTTCCCGACGACGCCCGGCGCGTTCGACGAGAGCTACAACTACAACGAAGACGGGTTCGTGGCGATGCTCGACGTCGAAGCGCCGTCGGCTGCGTTCGTCGATGCGACGACAGGAGACCTCGCCGACACGCGACACAGCCACGGTGTCGCCTGGGGCGACTACGACGGTGACGGCGATCTCGACATCTTCACCGCGAACAGCGACGACACGAACGCGCTTCTCAGGAACGACGGGGGCGGGGTCTTCAACGACGTGGCGACCGGCGTCATGCAGTCTCTCGCCGGTGCACTTGGCACGTCGTGGGGGGACTACGACAACGACAGCGATCTCGACCTCTATGTGAGCGCGAACGGTCCGAGCAAGCTCTTCCGCAACGACGGAGTCGGCGGCTTCACGGACGTCACGACGGGCGACCTCGTGGACGGGAGCTACGGCATGAGCTGTTCGTGGGTCGACTACGACCTCGACGGCGACCTCGACCTCTACTACGCGACCGCCTTCGCGTCCTGCCGGCTCCTCCGGAACGACGGGGCTGACGTTTTCACAGACGTCACGGCAGGGACGCCGCTCGGCGTCACCGGGGTCAACTACGGCGTGGCCTGGGGTGACTACGACAACGACGGCGACCCCGACGTCTACCTCTGCAGGAACACCCAGAACTACCTCTTCAGAAACGACGGCGGCGGCGCTTTCACCGACGTGACGACAGGCCCGCTCGGCGACACCGGCCACGGACACGGTGTCGACTGGGGAGACTACGACAACGACGGCGATCTCGATCTCTACGTCGGGAACATGATCGAGACGAGCAAGCTCCTCAGGAATGACGGCGGGGGAACGTTCGTCGACGTGACGACTCCTGTCCTCGCGGGGAACGGCAGGACGCAGGGACTCGTGTGGTTCGACTACGACAACGACGGAGATCTGGATCTCTACCGCTCGCAGGAGCTCGAGCCGAACGTGCTGCTCCAGAACGACGGCGGGGTCTTCACCGACGTGACGGAGCCCCCGATCAACGTATCTGCCTGGGGTCGCGGCGTAGCGGTGGCCGATTACGATGGGGACGGCGACCTCGATATCTACACGCTCCAGAGCACCGCCTCGAACAAGCTCTTCGAGAACGTCGCAGCCGGCGGCAACAGCTGGCTGCACGTCGATCTCGTCGGCACGATGTCGAACGCCTCGGGTGTAGGCGCCCGGATCCGGGCGGTCTCTGGCGGACTGAGCCAGATCAGAGAGGTTCGCGCGGGTTCGAGCATCTTCTCCGAGAACTCGCTGACTGCCGAGTTCGGTTTCGGGAGCCGGTCGACGGTCGACTCGCTCATCGTTCAGTGGCCGTCGGGGGTCGTGCAGATCCTGACCGACGTCGACCTGAACGAGAAAAGGACCGTGGTCGAGCCCGAGCCCGAGGGCAACGTCGTGTGCGTTCCCGACCCGGAGTATCTGACGGCCGCCGTCCCGACGAAGACGATCGACGTCGACTACCTGGGCGGCGCGAGCGATCTCCTCTACGCGTACTCGCTCCGTCTCACGTGGGACGGGAGCATTGTCTCGACGGGCCCCGCGAGCGTGACGGAGGGAAGCCTCCTGTCGTCGACGGGGACGACGTTCTTCTCCGCCGACCCGACGGGAGCGAATGAGCTTACCATCGACTGCTCGCTCCTCGGCGACTACCCGGGCGTCAGCGGTCCCGGGACGCTGTTCTCGATCGAGTTCACGGGTCTCGCCGTGGGGACGAGCGTCGTAGACATCGAGATCCTCGAGGCGAGGAACCCGGACAACGTGCACCTGATGGGGTTCGAGGAGAATGACGGTCTCTTGATCGTGGACGTGAGCCCGCCACTGGTGACAGACGTCCTGATCGAGAACCTCACGCTCGCGCACACCGACGATTTCATCAAGAATGGCGACACAGCGAAGGTGACGGCGATCGTCACCGACGACGACCCGTCGTTCGGAATCGGGAACATCACGGCAGACCTTACGGGCCTGGGCGGCGGAACGGCCGACAGCCCGGACGCCTACAGCACCGTCACCGGCGAAGCGGTCTGGACGGGAACGCTCCTGAACGTGGCCTGCACGCCGGCGGACGGGACGGTCACGGTGACGATCTCGGCCGTCGACGCGATCGGGAACCCGGCCGCTGGTACAGATACGATCATCGCCGACAACACGCCTCCGACGGCGGTAACCGACTTCGACGCGGCGCCCGGGCACGAGAAGTGCGACCTCGCGTGGACGAACGGGGCCGACCTCTACTTCGCGGGCGTCGTCGTCCAGCGGAGCAACAACGGAGGAGAGTATCCGGAGTACCCCGTGTTCAAGACTGCCTGGCCGTTCATCGTGATTTACTTCCCGGCGGACGAGACGTTCGGCGTCCGTGTCTACGACGGGACGGGGAACGTGTTGGCCGACAGCCACGTGCCCAGGAACATCTACTACTACCAGGCGTTCTGCTACGACGAGGCGCGAAACTACGGTCCGGCGGCCGTCACGGCCAGGGACCTCGCGACGAATTACTGGCTCGGCGACGTGGCCGCGGTCCTCGGCTTCTGGGGATACAACGGGCTCGTCAGCGACGCCGACATCGACAAGCTCGGTGGGACCTACTATGTCGAGAACCCCGTGTGGCCGCACAACCAGTGCGACGTCGGCCCGACGGTGCATCCCGACGGCGACTCCCGCGGCCTGCCGCTGCCGGACGCGTTCGTCGAGTTCGAGGACCTGATGATCTTCGCGATCAACTACGACCACGTCAGTCCGCGCATCGTCCCGTTCCTCGCGCAGGAGTCCACGAAGTCCCTCTCGCTCGCGCTGGAGGAAAGGGCGTGGAGTCAGGACGGTCTCGTCGAGGTCGCGTTGAAGCTCGAGGGGAACGCGGGCGAGGTGAAGGGTCTCTCGACCGCGGTAACCTACGACGCCAGCGAACTCGAGTTCCTGGGAGCGCGTCTCTCGGACGAGATGGCAACGCCGCTCGGTGAGGTGTTCTTCTGGAGCGGGTCGGAACCCGGCCGCGCTCTCGTGGATCTCGCCGTCCTCGGGACCGGCGTCACGATCGGCGGCTCCGGCGACGTGGCGATCCTGACGTTCCGCGTGCTCGGGGACGGGTACACGCTCGCGTTCGAGGAGGCGAGGATCAGAGGAGCTTCGAACGAGGACCTCACGGCCCGATTCGAGGAGCTCGAGTCTCGCCCCGAGGTTCCGTCCGCGTACCGCCTGGTCGGAAACACCCCGAACCCGTTCAATCCGACGACTTCGGTCGCGTTCAACGTCCCGCACGAGTCCCGGGTGGCGATTCGGGTCTACGACGTGTCCGGGCGACTCGTGAGAACGCTCGTAGACGGGACGGAGGAACCCGGTCGTCATGAGGCGATCTGGGACGGCAGAAACGACCGCGGCGAGCCGGTCGGAAGCGGGGTATACTTCTGTACGATGGAGGCGGCCGACTTCCACGGCAGCCACAAGATGGTGCTTCTGAAGTAGCGGGTTGCGTTCGAGGGACGGGAGAGGAGGGCTCCCGTTCCACACTGATCGACAGTCTCTGAATCTAGGGAGGAAACAGTGAGTCGACATCGACGCACAGGAACATCGGCCGGACGTGTCCGGTTGAGAGAGCGGATGTCTCTGGCGATGGTGTCGTTCCTCATCCTGGTGTTCGTCGCGTGCGCGTCTGCGACGCCGTATGTCACGTTCACGCCCATGCCCGCACAGGTCGAGCAGGGCGAGGTATTTGACATGAGCTTCCGTGTGCTCGATTGCCCGGATTCGATTGCGAGCTTCCAGCTCTACATGTCGTTCGATCCGGAGATCGTCGAGCTCGTAGAGGCAACGGAGGGCACGCTCTATCTTCAGAGCGGGCACATGACGTGGCCGATCATGGGCGAGGAGGAAGTTGGCTTCTGGCACTTCTTCAATACCGTCTTTGGTGTCGGAACGTACATCTCGCCACCGGGTGAGCTTCTGCATCTGACGTTCGAGGCTCTACAGGACGGCCACACGCAGGCGTACATCGACACGATCCGCATGACGGACGTCCGGAGGAACGCGCTCCCCGTCGGGGGCTTTGAGCACGGCGAGATATTCGTCGGGCCGGTCGGGGTAGAGGAGCCGGGAGAATCCCGGCTCTGGCTTGGCGCACCTTCGCCAAATCCATCGGTCGGGGAGACCGTCGTCCCGTTCAGTCTGCCGCTCGGCGGCGGACCGTGGCGGGCGGGGGTGTACGACCTCACAGGTAGGCTCGTGAGGACGCTCGACATCTCAGGCGCTCCCGGGGAAGGGGAGCTGCGATGGAACGGGAGGACGAGCGGCGGCAGGGAAGTTCCGTCGGCCGTCTACTTCGTGCGAATCATGGGAACCGCGGGCGAGGCACGCACGAAACTCGTGCGGATTCGCTGACGGCAGGCGGTGCAGCGCGCCGTTCTCCATGCTGCACGCGTCGAGCCAGGATTCCTGAAGTTCGAGAGCTCCTCCCGAACCGCTCTCCGGGAGGGCTCGCGGAGTAATCGTGGAGGAGGATAGGAGATCATCATGATGGCCAAGCGAATGTCTGTAGTCCTGTCGCTCGCCGCAGCGCTCGTGATCGTGGCGTCCGTTCCCGCCTCGGGAGATCCCGCCATCCACATCGATCCCGAGGAGCAGTGGGTCTACCAGTTCGACTTCGTCGCGGTGAACATTGTCATCAACGACGAAGTTCTCGGGCTCACCGGATTCGATCTTCTGATCGACTATGACGAGGCCGTCCTCAATCTATACGACGTCGAGGAAGGACCGCTGCCGTCGTCCGGAGGCCCAGGGTCGTCGTTCTTCTTCTGGACGGACGTCGCGCAGCCGTCCAACGCGATTCTCATCCAGGGTGCGGTGCTCGGCGATTCGGTGGACGGGCCTGGCGTGCTCGCGACGATCGTCTTCCAGGGCTGGGTGGTGGGCGATTCCCCCGTCACCTTCGAGGAGATCGACCTCAGGGATCTTGACAACAACGCGATCCCCGTGGCGTTCGCCGACGGGATGATCCACATTATGGAGATCCCGACTCCCGTAACGCCCGCGAGCTGGGGGAGGATCAAGGCGCTGTACGAGTGACCGAAACGACAAGGAGCCGCGCTCTCGCTGCAAGCTGAGAGGCGCGTGTGTGATGAGACGGGGGCCGAGGAAACTCGGCCCCCGTCGTCGATTGCGTGGGGCCGGAGCGTGGAGCCGGAGCGTTCGGGGCGGCGCCCTGCGTGCCCGGGGGTTGAGCGTCTCCCGCCGTTCGGTTAGACTGCTCGTAAGCACCGGACAGAACATAGCCGTATGACTTGCAGAGGGTTCCGCGTCGCGGAGCCGATCGGGGGAGAGGACATGACCGGCGAACTGGTACGCGTTCCCGCGAGGGACGGTCTCGAGCTCGTCGGCTTCTACGCCGCGCCGTCGGGCGGGCGGGAGACGCGAGCGATTCTCCACACCCACGGTCTCGCCGGCAACTTCTACGAGAACCGGCTCGTGTCGGCGGTGTGCGATGCCGTCGTCGCGAAGGGGCTCGCGTTCCTGACGCTGAACAACCGGGGGCACGAATATCGTTCCGACAACCTCAGGGAGACGGGCGATGGGACGGAGCCGGTCCTGGGCGGAGCCAGCTTCGACATCTTCGGCGACTGCGTTCACGACCTCGGCGGCGGAGCGGATTTCCTCGACGCACGGGGTCACACCGAGATCTACTTCGAGGGACACAGCCTCGGCACGAACAAGGTCGTCCACTACCTCACTGGCGAGGGCGACTCGCGGGCGGCCGGGGCGATCCTCATCTCGCCGCCGGACATGTTCGGGCTGAGAGAGGAGACCGCGGACGGGGGACTCGACCGCGTCGTCAACAGGGCGAGAGAGCTCGTGGCGGCCGGGCGGAGCGAGGAGCTCATGGACGACATCGGCTACGTCGTGCCCTTCTCCGCGGCGACCGTCATCTCCGTCTACGGCGACGCGTCGATCACAGACATCTTCCCGTTCCGCTTGGGCGGGAGCGGGAACTACGCGCGGTACGCCTCGCTGGACGTACCCGTCCTTGCCACGCTCGGTACCGTCGAGGAGGCGATCACCGTCCCCGTGGACGAAGCGCTGGTCCTCCTCGAGGAGAAGGCGGTGTCGGCTACGGAGGTTCGGGCGGCCGCTGTCCCGGGCGGGAACCACGTCTACTGGGGTCACGAGGACGAACTCGCCCGGACGATCGCTGACTTCGTGCGGGCGTAGCCAGAGGAACGCAACCACGAGCGGGACGGAGGGAGCGTGACCGTTCTCATCACAGGCGGCAGGCTCGTCACGGAGATCGACTCGTATGATTCGTCGGTGCTCGTGGAAGACGGGCGCATCTCCGCGATCGGGCGCGACCTTGCGGCGCCCGACGGGGCGGAGGTCGTCGACGCCACCGGGAAGCTCATCCTCCCCGGTGTCATCGACGTTCACGTCCACGTAGGCCTCGAACTGAAGGGCCACCGCTCGTCCGACTTCCTCACGACCTCGCGCGAAGCGGCCTTCGGCGGCGTGACCTCGTTTCTGACCTACGCCACCCCCGAGAAGGGTCAGGACCTCGAGGACGTCGTGTCGGAACGCAGATCGCAGGCGGAGGGTCAGTGCTACGTTGACTACGGCCTCCACGCGGCCCTCGTGCACTGGGCGGACAGGACCGACGACGAGATCGTCGCTCTCGTCGAGAGCGGCGTCCCGTCGTTCAAGATGTACACGGCCTACGCAGACGCAGGGCTCCAGAGCGACGACGAGGAGTTCTACCACGCGTTCCTTCTTGCGGCACAGCACGGGGCGCTCATCGAGGTACACTGCGAGAACGAGTGGATGATCACCCGGAAGATCCGACGGCTCGTCGAGGAGAAGAAGCTGACGCCTGCCGACCACGCCGCCAGCCGGCCGAGCTACGTTGAGGGCGAGGCGGTGGCGACGGTGCTGCGCGCGGCCTACCAGGCCGGTGCGCCCGTCCACATCGTGCACGTCTCGACCGGCGAGGCGATGGAGGCGATCTCCGAGGCGGCCGATCTCGGCGTGGAGGTCTACTGCGAGACGTGCCCCCAGTTCCTCCTTCTCGACGAATCGAAGCTCGCGGGAGACGATGGCCACCGCTACGCCACGTGTCCTCCTCTGAGATCGGAGGCGCACCAGGCGCCTCTCTGGGAAGGACTCGATGACGGGCTCGTCCAGGTCGTCGCGACCGATCACTGCGAGTTTACTGCTGCGGACAAGGACGCAGGCGCCGCCGACTTCCGGAATATCCCCATGGGACTTCCTGGCGTCGGCACGCTCCTTCCTCTCATGTGGCACCACGGAGTCGGGAGAGGGCGGATGACGGAGAACGAGCTCGTCGACCGGCTCTCGACGCAGCCGGCAGAGATCTTCGGGCTTCATCCTCGGAAGGGGACGCTCGCACCCGGAGGAGACGCGGATCTCGTCGTGTTCGACCCACAGCTCGAGCTGACGATCTCGCCCGATCTCCTGCACGGTCACGCGGACTACTCACCGTACGACGGCTGGACCGTCAGAGGGTGGCCGGTCTCGACGATGGTGCGGGGACAGTGGGTCGTCAGGGATCGCGAGCTCACGGGGTCCCCGGAGCTCGGGTCGTTCATCCGTCGGGGGAAGGTCTGCCAGTGGCCCGGGCACCGCACGTCCCAGGCCGATTGACTCTACGACTCGACCTCGTATCCCGCCTGCTCTACTGCCTCACTGAGCGCCGCCGTGTCGACGGGACCCGCCTCGTCGAACGTCGCCGTGCCGGACGCGAGATCGACCTGCACGTTCGTGACTCCGTCGACCGCCATGAGGGCTTTCGTCACCGCCATGACACAGTGCTGACACGTCATGCCCTTGATCTTGATCGCCGCCACCGCACCCTCCTCGCTCTGTCTCGGCCGCCCGCGACCGTCCGGACTCCCACCGTGACCGCTGCCGCAGGGTGGCACAGTTCCACCCCGGCGACAACGGAAAACCGCGAGGACCCGTTGGTCCCCGCGGTCGCCGTTCGTGCGTGGGGCGCAGTACTGCGATCTGCCGCTTCGTCGTTCCTCTCGCGGCGCCCGCCTACTTGAGAAGCGCCGCCTTGATCGTCCTCGTTGCGTCTCCGGCCGTCAGTCTCACGAAGTAGACGCCCGTCGCGGCGGCGTGGCCGGCAACCTCTCCGTCCCACGTCGCGACGTGGTCGCCAGCCTCGCGAACTCCCGCGTCCAGCACGATCACGCGCCTTCCGGCGACGTCGTAGACGGCGAGCTCGACCTCAGCCGCTTCGGGAATGTGGTAGCTGACCGTCGTCTTCGGGTTGAACGGGTTCGGGAAGCACGAGAGCCCGAGGCGGGCGACGGGGACCTCGGGAACGCCTGTGATCCAGGACGTTGTCTGCTCCTGCACGGCGATGACGTTGGCGTTCCCCCCGTACTCGACGAGGAAGGACGACTTGAGGGAGTGCGTCGACGGCTCGACCACGTAGACCCTCGTGCCGGACGCGGCGGTGCCGCCCGCGATGTAGGCGTAGCCCTGGTCGTCGCGGATGTCGACGTCCCGCGGATCGGCGCCGGCCTCGAGGAAGATCTGCGTCACGGCCCAGCTGCCCGTGTCTATGACGTAGGCGCTCGAGTTGTCCTCGCAGGCGACGACGAGGTACGCGCCGTCCAACGTGACGTCGATGCCCCAGGGATCGTCCCCGACGGCGATCGCCGTGACCTCAGTGAGTGTCTCCTGATCGATCACCCTGACCTGGTCGGTTCCGCGGTCCGTGACGTAGATGTACTCGCCGTCCGGGTCGACCACGAGCTGCCAGCAGCTCGAACCGATGACGACGGCGTCGAGCACCTCGGACGCGTCTGGGGCGATCTCGTAGAGGTGGTCGTCGTACCAGTCGAGTGCGTAGATGTTCTTGCTCACCGGGTCGAGCGCCATGTTCCCCGGACCGTCGTAGGTCGAGCCTCCTGAGCCGGTGCCGACCGGGAGCGTCCCCGTGACCGTGTAGGTCCGTGTGTCGATGATGCTCACCTCGTCATCATCCCGGCTGCTCACGAGCGCCTTGAATCCGTCATCGGTGAAGCAGATCGAGTTGGGCTTGTCGCCGACCGTGATCCGATGCGTGATGACGTTGGTCGTGGTGTCGATGACGATGACTCCGTCGCCCGAGTTGCCGCAGATCCAGACCTCGCTCCCGTCCGGACACACGGTCGCGTCGTAGGGATAGTCTCCCTCGGGAAGGAGATCGATCGAGCTCGAGGGCGCGTGGGTCTCGAGGTCGAACGGCACGCAGTCGTCCGAGGTCGAGCAGCCGATGTAGCCGTCGCCCTCGAGCTGTGCGAACGCCGCGGTTCCGCTCGCGAGGACGGCCAGGAGGGTCGCGCCGAACAGAAACGAGAGCACTCTCTTCATGGGTCTGCACCTCCATGCACGTGTACCTGGTCGTGACATAGAACGGCGCCCCTACCTGAGGAGCGCCGTCTTGATCGATCGAGTTTCGGTACCGGCCGTGAGTCTCACGAGGTAGATCCCGGTCGCCGCCGGCCGCCCCCGGGCGCTCGTGCCGTCCCAGCGGACCGTGTGCTCTCCGGCGGCGCGGTGCCCCGATTCGAGCGCGGCGACGAGCCGACCCGAGACGTCGTAGACCGACAGCTCCACCACGGCCGGCTCGGGGAGGAAGTAGCTCACGCTCGTCCTCCGGCCGAACGGGTTCGGGTGGCACGAAAGCGCGACCGAGGCCACGGTCGGTTCCACCTCCGGAACCCCCGTTCCGACGGACGTCATCTGAGGCTGAACTGCCACGACGTTCGCGTTGCTTCCCGGGAGCAGGAACTGCCAGATGAGCTGGTTGTTCACGAGGTTCAGCACGTAGATGTAGCTCTCACCGACGTTCTCGAGCCGTCCGCCTGTGATGTAGGCCTTGTGCTCCGAGTCGAGGATGTCGACGTCGCGGGGGTCGGCGAGGTACTGGATCGGTCTGGCGACGCTCGACCAGTCGTTCGTATTGATGATGAAGACGTTCGAGTCGTCCTCACATGGGACGACGAGTTTCCCGCCGTCTGCCGTGACATCGATCCCGTGCGGGTCATCGCTGACCTCGATCGTCGTAACCACCGTGAGGGTGGCGGGGTCGATAACGAGCACCTCGCCCGCACCGCGGTCGGTCGCGTAGATATAGCGTCCCAGAGGGTCGACGACGATCCCCCAGAGATTCTGGCCGACCGTGGCCGTACGGAGAACCGCCGAAGCGTCTCGCGCGATCTCGTAGATGTTGGGTCCGTACCAGTCGACAGCGTAGACGTTCTTGCTGACGGGGTCGAGCGCGAGCTGACCGGGCCCGTCGTTGTTCCCACCGGGTCCGGACTTGACCGTAAGCGTTCCGGTGACGCTGTGGGTGGCGGCGTCTATGATCGTGACGTTGTCGTCGTTGCGGCTCGCCACGAGCACGAGGAGCCCGTCGTCCGTGAAGCAGACGGACGTGGGGAAGTCGCCCACATCGAGGCGGTACGCGATCTGGTCGGTGGCGACGTCGATGATGACGACGCCGTCCCCCGTGCCGCCGCAGATCCAGACCTCGGTGCCGTCAGGGCTCATGGTGGCGTCGTAGGGGGAGTCTCCCTCGGGTCTGAGGTCGATGCCAGGGTCGACGTCGTAGGTGATCGGGTCGAAGGGTGCGCAATCGTCGCTGTCCAAACACCCGGCGTAGCCGTACCCGAGGCCCCGTGCGAGGGACGCTGGGGCAGCAAGGAGGAGCACGGCGAAGACGACCGCGATCGAGACGTGGGTCAGACGTGACGCTCCGGTTCGCAATGGACACACCTTTCCCAGAGAGGCTCTCCGGCGCACGACTACACGGCCCGCTCGACCCCCGAACCAGAGACCGCCGAGCGGAACCAGTCGCCAGGTCGCTCATCTATCTATTATAGCACATGTTGGGGCCCGTGGCCACGGTCCGTTGGGGGCCGCGAAACCGAGACGAGGCGGGTGCCCTCGGGGTGTGGCGAGGCAGGAGAGGATCGCACCTGCCTGGTGCGACCTTTCGCGCTCACCGCCGTCCAAGAGAGGGTGGCCAAGACGACTTGCGGTGTGGTTCCTGAGCGTGGCACGCTTCCTGCTTGAAGTCTAGGGGAGCTAGGACACGGGGCCGCCGCGCTGAGGAGGAGACAGAGCGGTCGACGGGGTTCCATGGCCGAGGGTCAGTCACAATACGAGAGCTCGGCTCAGCCCGTGTTGACCCAAACTGGCGATCGGGCCTGGGACAGCCGCTGAGGGCCATGGACAGAGCGGTTTGGGCGCATCCTCGCCGAGAGGGGCCTCCCCGATGAAACTTACCATAGGAGGGCTTTTGTGCTTGACGGATGTTAACCCCCTGTGCTATACTCTGTACAGTCCCCAGAAGATGAGACAACGTCTAATCGGAAGAAAGGGGTCCGAGATGAGACGCTCGTTAGTGTATGTGTTCGTCGCGGCCGCAGTGCTCCTTGTGAGCTCGGTCGCACTTGCCGGCGATCTGTTCAGCCTGGACATGAAGTACGCCGGCCCTGAGGTGGCCTACCCGGTGGAGATCACCATAGAGGTTCACAAGGGCAAGGAGCCCGCGAACCTCAAGGGCACGTCGACGGGAGACTTCGACGGCACGACCTTCACGCCCAGCTCGTCCGACGCAATCTGTGAGATCACGGATGTCACGGTCGACGGTGGGTTGCTCTGTGTCTTCTTCACGGCGAACGGGTACAGAGACGGCGAGTTCGAGGCCGACTCGTACTTCGACCTGTTCATCGGCGAGGACAACGTCGCCACGCAGATGCACACGTCCTGCTCGAAGCCGATCTTCATGAGCCCCCATCCGTACGAGACGATCCCGTTCGCAGTTGGGAACTTCTACGTGCTCGGGATGGACGGCACGTGCGGCGCCACGGCAGGCGACTGCCCGCCGAACCCGTACAAGTTGCAGTGGATCTACGGGAAGTTCTCCGTTCCGTGCGATGCCCCGGCGAACCTGACGGTCAATCTCTACAAGGACACTTCTGACCTCAAGGGTTACTCCATCGGCTACTTCGACGGCACGGATCTGACCGGCGTCTTCGGGGGCGGTGAGCACGGTGCAGCTCGCGCGCTCATCGACAATGCCGAGATGGTCGACGACATCATGAACGTCTATTTCTACGGCTACGGCTGGAAGGGCAACGGCGAGTTCGACAAGAACACGAGGTTCGAGCTCGTTGTCGGGGGTTGCGGGACGTTCAACTTCGACCTGCACACCTCGTGCTCGCAGGAGATCTTCATTGGCGAGCCGGGCTATGATCTAGTGCCCGAGGGCCACTTCGAGTTCGTGAACGGCTGCGGCGCCTGCATCGGCTACGTCCCGGTTGAGGACAGCACCTGGGGCACGATCAAGTCGCTGTACCGCTAGGCCGAGAACACGTTCCGACGACGGATCGAGAGCCCACCCCCTCGCGGGGTGGGCTCTCTTCTTATGCATAGGAGCAAGTCTCTTGAAGGAGCGTCGCCCACGTAGCGGAATCGGGGCAAGCCGCCAGGAGTGACTCTCCGGGTCGCTCGTCGCCGCACACACTGGGGAGTGGCGCCCGACTCCCACCAGCCCGAATCCCGTTGACAGCCGCAGGGCACTGCCTTAGGCTTATAAGTTCGGAAAGTCCCTAGTCTTAGGGCCTCTTCGTGACAGAGAGAAGGCAGACGCCGGTCGGCGCGAGGAGCGCCGCCGGAGCGGCGGGGTGCGTCCAGAGGATGTGAACGTGGGTGCTGACCGCGAGATCGTTGTGGCGGGAGGAGCCGTCGTCACGGGGGGCGCTCGGGGGAGCGTGCTGCCGGACGCCGCCGTCGCCATTCGAGGGTCGCGCGTCGCTGCCGTCGGCCCGCTCGGGGAGGTCCTGGCCGGCCACCCTGACGCCGAGGTGATCGATGCCACGGACAGGCTCGTGATGCCCGGTCTCGTGAACGCCCACACGCACCTCTACAGCGCGCTCGCGAGGGGTCTGACCGCGGAGATCGAGCCGTCCGGGAGCTTCGTCGAGATCCTCGAGCACCTCTGGTGGCGCCTCGACAGGGCGCTGACGCACGAGAGCATTCGGGCGTCGGCGCTGGCGGGAGCCCTCGATCTCATCAGGAACGGGACGACGACGCTCGTCGACCACCACGCGAGCCAGGTGACCATCGAGGGGACGCTCGGGACGGTCGCAGACGCTCTCGGCGAGGCGGGCCTGCGGGCGAACCTCTGCTTCGAGATCACCGACCGTGAAGGCCCGGCGAAGCGTGACGAAGGGCTCGCCGAGAACGAGCGGTTCGCGGACGGCGTGGAAGGCGGGGCGGACCACGGAATGCTGACGGCGAGCGTCGGTCTCCACGCGAGCCTCACGCTGGAGGACGGGACGCTCGAGCGTGCGGTGGCGATGGCGGAGCGGTTCGGGATCGGATGCCACGTGCACGTCGCCGAGGACCGCGCCGACGTCGAGGACAGCGTCCGCCGGTCGGGTGGCCGGGTCGTCGAGCGGCTGCACTCCTTCGGAGTTCTCGGACCGAAGACGATCGCCGCGCACTGCATCCACGTGGACGAGCGAGAACGGGCGCTCCTGAAGGAGACGGACACGATCGTGGTTCACAATCCCCAGTCGAACATGAACAACGCGGTTGGCTGCGCAGCTGTCCCGACGCTCCTGGAGGAAGGAGCCCTGGTCGGTCTCGGGACGGACGGATTCACCGCGAGCATGTTCGACGAGATGAAGGTCGCGAACCTGATCCACCGGCACGAGGCGGGAGATCCGCGGGTGGGCCATGGGGTCGGACCGAGACTCTGCCTCGAGAACAACCCCGTCGTCGCTTCGCGGCTCTTCGGGAAGACCGTCGGAGTCCTCGAGCCGGGAGCTGCGGCGGACCTGATCGTGCTGGACTACGATCCTCCGACCCCGCTCGAGACGGGCAACCTCGCGGGACACGTCATCTTCGGGCTCACGGGATGGATGGTCGAGACGGTGATCGTGAACGGCAGGAGCGTGATGCGAGACCGGGAGATCCTGACCGTCGACGAAGAGGAAGTCCTGGCGGACGCGCGGGCCTGCGCGCGCGACTTGTGGAAGGCGATGTGATGGAGCGGAGGGGGGCGACGGTCACGGGGTTCGCGTGCGCGAAGTGCGGCCGCGAGTACGCGCCGGGCGAGGTGGCCCTCACCTGCGGGGATTGCGGGGCCGAGGGTATCCTGGACGTCCTGTACGACTACGACGAGATCGCGCGGGAGTTCTCCCGGGCGGATCTCGAGCGGTCCCGCGAGAACTCACACTGGCGCTACCTGCCGCTTCTTCCCGTGGGGTCTGAGGAGACGCTTCCGGTCCTGCGGACGGGCTGGACGCCGCTCTATCACGCAGAAGGCGTCCTCGGTCTCCCGCATCTCTACGTCAAGGACGACAGCATGAACCCGACGGCGTCCCTGAAGGACCGCGCCACGTCCGTCGCGATGGCGCGGGCGGTGGAGGAAGGCGTCTCCGCCGTCGCCGCGGCGTCGACCGGGAATGCCGGCTGCTCGCTCGCGGGGTTCGCGGCCGCCCAGGGACTTCCGTGCTACATCTTCGTTCCGGCGAACGCGCCCGCGCCCAAGGTCGCGCAGCTCCTCGTGCTGGGGGCGACCGTCTTCGCCGTCGACGGCAGCTACGACGACGCCTTCAACCTCGCTTCGGAGGCGATCGCGACGTTCGGATGGTACAACCGCTCGTGCGCCGTGAATCCGTACCTCGTCGAGGGGAAGAAGACCGTCGCGCACGAGATCTGCGAACAGCTCGACTACGACGTGCCGGACAAGGTGTTCGTTCCGGTCGGCGACGGCTGCATCATGAGCGGCGTCTACAAGGGTTTCGCGGAGTTCGAGCGGCTCGGGTTCACGGAGAAGGTGCCGGAGCTCATCGGCGTCCAGGCGGAGGGTTGCGACCCGATCAGGAGAGCGTTCGACGGCTCCTGCGAGCTCGTACCGTGCGAGGCCGACACGTGCGCGGACAGCATCGCGTGCGGCCACCCCCGCAACTGGCGGAAGGCCGTGAAGGGCGTGCGGGCGAGCGGGGGACGTCTGACGGCCGTCGGGGACGACGCGATCCTCGACGGGATGGCCCGTCTCGCGAAGTCCACGGGAGTGTTCGGCGAACCGGCGGGCGTCACCGCCTTCGCCGGACTCGTCCAGGCCGTCCGCGAGGGTTCGGTCACACCGGACGACACGGTCGTCGTCCTCATGACGGGAAGCGGTCTCAAGGACACCGAGAGCGCGATGCGCGCGGCCGGCGAGGCTGTGTCCGTCGGGCGGTCGCTCGAAGACGTCGAGCGGGCGATCAGGGAACGAGCGGAGATCTAGCGGAGCTCCGAGGAGAGAGTCGGGGGTGGAGCCGTGAAAGTAGCGCTCACGGTCAACGGGCGCAGTCGGTCGGCCGACGTCGCCGCGACGACGACGCTCGTCGAGCTCCTCCGGGAACACCTCGGGCTCACCGGCACGAAGGTAGGGTGCGGACACGGCGAGTGTGGCGCGTGCACGGTGATCCTCGACGGGGAACCGGTGAACTCGTGTCTCGTTTTCGCCGTCCAGTGTCAGGGACGCGAGGTGCTCACGATCGAGGGACTCGCCGAACCGGGCGCGCATGCGAACTCCGGCCCCGGTCACGGCACCGACGGGGTGCGGCACCCGATCCAGGAGGCGTTCGTCGAGGCCGGGGCCGTTCAGTGCGGCTACTGCACTCCCGGGATGATCATGTCGGCGTATGCGCTTCTCGCGTCGAACCCGGCTCCCTCGCGGGCCGAGATCGAGCGGGCGATATCGGGGAACCTGTGCAGGTGCACGGGGTACGTGAAGATCGTCGACGCGATCGAGAAAGCGTCGGCGTAGCCTCGGCCGCGCGACCGGGTGGCTCGACCCACTCCAGTCCGGCCGCAGGAAGGGACCACGAAGGAATGGAATACCGACAATCCGACAACCTCATCATGATCCGCCTTCACCAGGACGAGGACCTCTTCGAGTCGCTCAAGCAGATCTGCGCGGCGTGCGAGGTCGAGGTCGGGATCCTGGTGTCGGCCATCGGGATGCTCAAGCAGGCCGAGCTCAACTTCTTCGTGGGAACGGGACGCTACGCGCCGGTCCTATTCCCGGAACCCATGGAGCTCGCGTCGATGACGGGCAACGTGATCCTCCGGGACGGCGAGTACAACTTCCACTTCCACGCCGTGCTCGCGCGGCGGAGCAAGGAGACGGTCGCCGGACACCTCTCGAAGGGGAAGGTGAACGTGACGAACGAGCTCGTGATCATGAAGACCGGCATCAAGGCCGCGCGCGAGCTCGACGAGGCGACAGGCCTCATGACACTGAAATTCAAGTAGGAGAGACACCATGAGTCCCACACCGATGGAGCTCAGGGACATCGCGAAGATCGTGAGGAGGGACGTGCTCACGATGCTCCTCGAGGCGGGGTCCGGCCACGCGGGCGGATCGCTCTCGTCGGTCGACATTCTGGTCGCGCTCTACTGGGAGGTGATGCGCGTGCGGCCGGACCGTCCGACGTGGGAGGAACGCGATCGTCTCGTACTCTCGAAGGCTCACGCGGCGCCGGCCCTCTACGCGGCGCTCGCGAGGCGCGGGTACTTCGACGTCAAGGATCTCCTCACGTTCCGGAAGCTCCACACGAAACTCCAGGGCTTCCCGGACATGCACAAGACGCCGGGCATCGACGCGTCGGTCGGGTCGCCGGGGCAGGGCCTCTCTATCGCGAACGGGATCGCCATGGCGGCGAAGCGCGACGGGCGGCAGCACCGGATCTACTGCCTCATGGGCGACGGCGAGGCGCACGAGGGGCAGGTGTGGGAGGCGGGCATGACCGCCGCGCACCACAAGCTCGACAACGTCTGCGCGATCATAGACCGGAACCGGATGATGGGAGACGGCGGCACCGAGGACATCGTCGCGCTGTCGCCGCTCGAGGACAAGTGGAGGACCTTCAACTGGCACGTTGTCGAGATCGACGGCCACAACGTGGAGCAGCTCACGGCCGCGTTCTCGGAGGCCGCCTCGGTCAAGGGGCAGCCGACGGTCGTCATCGCGAGGACCGTGAAGGGCAAGGGCGTACCGTTTATGGAGAACAAGGCCGAGTGGCACGACCGCAAGCTGACCGAAGACCTCTACGAGGAAGCGATGAAGGCGCTGGCTTGAGGCGCGTCGCGAGGCAGGGAGCAGTGGGGTGGTGAAGGCGGGGTGGTGAACGGGAGGCGGTGAAGGCGGGAGTTCATCGAGGAGCTTCGACATGGCCGAAATGGGATTGGTCGACTTCCATCACAGCGTCGTCGAGACAGAGGCGACCAACAGGGGTTACGAGCGCGGCCTGATCGAACTCGCGGAGCGGGGCACGGACATCATCGTCATGGACGCCGACCTCGCGGGATCGAGTGGAACGAGCGGTTTTCGGAAGAGGTTCCCGGACCGCTTCCTGGACATCGGGCTGTGCGAGCAGGACATGATAGGAACGGCGGCGGGTCTGTCGCTCGCCGGGAAGTGCGTCTTCGTCACGACGCACGGGATGCTCGCGGCCGGGAAGGCGTGGGACATCATCCGCTCCACGATCTGCTACGGATCGCTGAACGTGAACATCTGCGGGGCGGACGCGGGGCTCTCTGCGGGGGCGGCGGGCGGGTCGAGACAATCGCTCGAGGACGTCGCGGTCATGAGGACGCTCCCCGGGATGACGGTCATCGTTCCGACGGACGCTGTCGAGGCCCGGAAGGCGACGGTCGCGGCGGCCCGGACGCCCGGTCCCGTCTACATACGGTTCGCGGCGGCGAGAGTCCCGATCATAACGACGAACCTCACGCCGTTCACGATCGGCCAGGCGGGCGTCTATCGCCAGGGCGACGACGCCTCGGTGCTGTCCAACGGCGTCATGCTCTACGAGGCGCTGAAGGCGGCGCGGCTGCTGGAAGATGAGGGCCTCGGCGTGCGTGTGATCAACTGCCACACGGTCAAGCCGCTCGACCGCGCCATCGTGAACCGCGCGGCCGTCGAGACCGGCGCGCTCGTGACGGCGGAAGAAGGTTCGACCATCGGTGGGCTGGGGGGCGCGGTGGCGGAGGCGCTGGCGCAGTCGTCCAGGCCGACGCCGATCAAGATCGTAGGAATCGAAGACCGCTTCGGGGAGTCGGGCGAGCACGAGCAGCTCCTGTCGCACTTCGGGCTCACGTCGCGCGACATCGCCTCCGCGGTCCGAGAGGTGATGTCGAGGAAGCGCTCGCCTGAAGGGCAGGACGCCGAGGCGGCGACGGATCGAGTCTAGGGAAGAGCGGAACGGCCACGAGGTCCCGCGATCGGCGGGACCGGGAAGCAAAGGAGAAGGAGGCAGAGATGTTCGCGGAGAGGATGAACAGGCTCGGCACGGAGACGGCCTTCGAGGTCCTTGCGAAGGCGAGGGCCCTCGAGGCTCAGGGGCGAGACATCGTCCATCTCGAGATCGGCGAGCCCGACTTCGACACGCCGGACAACATCAGGAAGGCAGCCGAGAAGGCAATCTGGGCCGGCTACACGCACTACGGACCGTCCGCGGGACTGATGGAGGCGAGGAAGGCGGTCTGCGATTACTTCGCCAAGGACCGCGGCGTCGAGTACACGCCCGACGAGATCATTCTCACGCCGGGCGGGAAGCCGATCATCTTCCTGCCGATCCTCGCGCTCGTCGATCACGGCGACGAGGTCATCTACCCGAACCCCGGCTACCCGATCTACGAGTCGGCGATCGAATTCGCGGGCGGGAAGGCGATCCCTCTGAAGCTGAAGGAAGAGCGCGACTTCCGGTTCGACATCGCGGACCTTGAGGCGATCATCAGCCCGAAGACCAAGATGCTCATCCTGAACTCGCCGCAGAACCCGACGGGCGGCGTGCTCGAGGAGAGCGATCTCAAGCGGATCGCCGAGCTTGCGGTCGAGAACGACGTCATCGTGCTGTCCGACGAGGTCTACAGCAAGATCATCTACGAAGGAGAGCACCACTCGATCGTGACGTATCCCGGCATGAAGGAGCGCACGATCCTCATGGACGCGCACTCGAAGACCTACGCCATGACCGGCTGGCGGCTCGGGTACGCGGCGATGCCGAAGCCGATCGCAGAGAAGTTCGCGAAGCTCAACACGAACGTCTACTCCCACGCGACGTCGTTCGTTCAGATTGCCGGCATCGAGGCGCTCCAGGGACCGCAGGACAAGGTCACGGAGATGGTCGGGATCTTCAAGCAGAGGCGCGACGCGATCGTCGACGGTCTGAACAGCATCAAAGGGATCTCGTGCCTGAGGCCGAAGGGCGCGTTCTACGTCTTCCCGAACATCACGAAGACCGGGTTCCAGGCCCAGGAGCTTGCCGACAAAGTCCTGAACGAGGCCGGCGTTGCCTGTCTCTCCGGAACCTGCTTCGGCAAGTACGGCGAGGGCTACCTCAGGTTCAGCTACGCGAATTCGCTCGAGAACATCGAGAAGGCGATCGAGAGAATCAACGGCATGATGACCCACGCGTAGTGCCGGCGTGGGTGGCGGGGTTCCTTGCGGACCCGAAGCTCTTGGAAGGACCTATGGTATCTGCAGTCGTTCTTGCAGCGGGCGAATCGAAGCGGATGAAGGACAAGAAGGAGGTCCTGCCGATCCTCGGTGAGCCGATGATCCGGACGGTCGTCGGGAAGCTCCTCGCTTCGAAGAAGGTCGACGAGATCGTCGTAGTGCTCGGCTACCGGGCCAACGATGTCGGGCAGGCACTCTGCGGCATCGGTGACGAGCGCGTCGAACTGATCGCCAACATGCGCTTCGCCGAGGGGATGGGCACGTCGCTCGCTCACGGTGTTGCCGCATGCTCGTGGGGGACGGACGCGTACGTCGTCGTGCTTGGCGACGCACCGTTCTTCCGCACCGAGGACGTCGACGCCCTCGTCGACGCCCACGCGAAGGGTGCGCGGATTGCCGTGCCGTGCTTCGCGGGAAGGCGCGGGCACCCCGTCGTCCTCGACGGCTCCTTCGGAGCCGAGCTCGAGGCGCTCGAGGGGGCCGCCGGAGCGCGGCACATCCTGGAACGCGAAGCCGACTCCGTCGTCGACGCCGATCTTGGGGACGACAAGTTCCTCGTCGACATCGATGAGTGGGACGATTACGTGGCGGTCAAGGACGGGCTCGACCCTCGGTAGCATCCCGTCCGAAGGCCGTCGCTCGTCCACGGAGGGCAGCGCGCCGGCGCGTGGCTACGCGCCGGCATGGGACTCCGGCCCGGCGTGCCGCTCCGGCGTGCCGCGGGGTCGGTTTTCCTTTTGGAGAGGTACGAGATGTCCCTGAAGCTCGCCGACCTCTACGACGAGATCGCCCGGATGCACCGCGATGCGGTCGGAGGCGTCGTCGCGACGGTCGTGTCAGCCGGCGGGTCCACGCCGCGTGGCGCCGGCGCGAAGATGATCGTCTACCCGGACGGGCGGACGGTCGGGACGGTCGGCGGCGGGGCGATCGAGGCGGAGACGATCGAGCGCGCCCGTGAGCTGGTGAGCTCGAACGAACCCGTTCTGCTCTCGTACGATCTCGGGGACGACGTCGGGATGACCTGCGGCGGGAGGATGGACATCTTCCTCGAGCCGGTCGCGGCCGGCCCGGCGGTTCTCGTCGTCGGAGGCGGACACGTCGGACAGGCAGTGGCGGCGGCCGCGAAGCGCGCGGGGTTCCGCGTCACGGTCGTCGACGACCGCGCGGGCGTCGTGAGCGAGGAGCGTTTCCCGTCTGCCGACAGGCGACTCGTCGGCGGCACCGAGCTCATGGACGACCCACTCACCGTCGACGAGTCGACGTTCGTGGTCGTGGTCACGCGCGGGCACCGCTTCGACCAGGACTGGGTGAAGGTCCTCATGCCGCGCCGCCCGAGGTACGTCGGGATGATCGGGAGCGTCGAGAAGGTCCGCGCGAGCTTCGAGAAGCTCGCGGCAGACGGAGTGCCCAGGGAGACGCTCGGCACGATCCACGCGCCGATCGGTCTCGATATAGGAGCGGAGACG
>JALGVN010000139.1 GCA_025774645.1 bacterium | reverse complement strand
CGGCGTTCACCACTTCCGGACGGTCGTCTCGACGAACGCCGTCTGTTGGGAGCTGGCCGCGCGCTGCGAGCCCGAGGGCACCGTCGTCCTCGCCGACGAGCAGACCGGCGGACGCGGGAGGTCGGGCCGCTCGTGGCACTCGCCTCCGGGACTGGGTGTCTGGGCGACGATCCTCCTCGCACCCGGGCTCCCCGCCGGGCGGGTGGCGCCGCTCTCGATCGTGACCGCCCTCTCGGCGGCGAAGGCGCTCGGGGACTCGGCCGGCGTGCGTGCCGGCATCAAGTGGCCGAACGACATCGTCGCCGGCGGAAGGAAGCTCGGGGGCGTCCTCGTCGAGTCCGGCGAGACGGTCGGCGACCCGATCGAGACCGCGGTCGTGGGCATCGGGATCAACGTCGGCCAGGAGCCGAGCGACTTCCCGACGGAGCTCCGCGAGACCGCGACGTCGGTCAGGATGCTCACGGGCGAGCCCGCTGACAGGAACGACATCCTGGCGGCGTTCCTGGCGCAGTTCGAAGACGACTACCGGACGTTCGTGGTCGGAGGGTTTCAGTCGATGCGGGAGCGCTGGCGCGGGCTCTCGACGACGCTCGGACGGCACATCCGAATCGCGAGCGCCGGGGAGACGCGCGAAGGCAGGGTGGTCGACATCTCGCCCGAGGGCGCGCTCGTGATCGAGGAAGAAAATCGCCTGGTCGAGATCTGGCACGGCGACGTGACGCTCCTTTCGCGTCGATGACACTGCCGTGTCGGCGTGCGCGTTGGCCGGAGCCAATCAGGAGTTCAACATGACCGACAGACACGACGACACGGGCTGGATCGAGGTCATTTGCGGGAGCATGTTCTCAGGGAAGAGCGAGGAGCTCATCCGGAGACTCAGGCGGGCGAAGATCGCGAAGCAGAAGGTCGTCGCGTTCAAGCCGAAGATCGACGATCGCTACGACGAGGACGACATCGTCTCGCACGACGACCGCCGGATCGAGTCGATCCGCGTCGGCGACGCGGTGGAGGTGCTCGACTTCGTCGGACCGGACGTCCAGGTGGTCGGTCTCGACGAGGCGCAGTTCCTCGGACCCGGCCTCGTGGAGGTCTGCGAGACGCTCGCCGAGTCGGGCGTGCGCGTCATCGTCGCGGGCCTCGATCAGGACTACCTCGGGAGGCCCTTCGAGCCGATGCCCGCACTCCTCGCGGTGGCCGAGTACATCACGAAGACGCTCGCCGTCTGCATGAAGTGCGGAAAACCGGCGAACAGGACGCAGCGCATCATCCCCTCGCAGGAGCGCGTGGTCGTGGGGGCGTCGGAGGCATACGAGGCGCGCTGCCGGCACTGCTTCGACCCCGGCGAACCGCTCGGGGAGGAAGAGGCGGCGCTGTACGGCTCCGCCCGACGGAGCACGCGCGGCGGCGACTGACCACCGGCGATCGACCAGCGGCGATTGACAACCGGCGACCGACCGCCTCATGAACGCGATTCGAGACAGATCGACACCAGAGCTCAAGCATCCGGTGAGAGGAGTGACGCATGGATCTTGACACACGGCTCGAGAACGTGGCCGTCCTTGGCGCGGCGGGGAAGATGGGCAGCGGCATCGCCCTCCTCCTCGCGCAGGAGATGGCCAGGGAGAAGCTCAAGGCCGGGAACAAGGACCGCACCTACGTTCTGCACCTCATCGACATCAACCAGGAATCGCTGACGGGACTCCTCGGCTATCTGCGCGTCCAGCTCACGAAGGCCGCCGAGAAGAGCATCGTCTCCCTGAGGGAGGTCTACGCCGACCGCGACGATCTCATCGAGAACTACGACGTCATCGCCGCGTTCGTCGAGGACTCGCTCTCGGTCGTTCGTCCGAGCACGACGCTCGACTCGATCGGCGGGTCGAAGCTCGTGTTCGAAGCGATCATAGAGAACCTGCCGATCAAGCTCGACGTCCTCAAGAAGGTCGACTCGATCTGCGGTCCCGACGCCTACTATCTCACGAACACGTCGTCGATCCCGATCCACGTGATCGACGAGGGTGTGGGCCTCAAGGGTCGCATCATCGGCTACCACTTCTACAATCCACCGGCGGTGCAGAAGCTGCTCGAGCTCATCTCGACGAAGTCGACCGAGCCCGAGGTCGTGGCGATGGGCGGGGAACTCGCGAAGCGACTTCGGAAGAAGGTCTTCCCGGCGAACGACATCGCGGGGTTCATCGGCAACGGGCACTTCATGCGGGACATTCTCCACGCGACCGCCGAGGTGAAGAGGCTCATGGCGGACGAGGGGATGACCGAGCCCGAGGCGATCTACGTCATGAACAAGGTGAGCCAGGATCTCCTGGTTCGCCCGATGGGCATCTTCCAGCTCATCGACTACGTCGGCGTCGACGTTTGCCGGTTCATCATGCACGTCATGACCGAGCACATCGAGGGAGAGAGGCTCGAGGACGAGATCCTCAACAAGATGGCCAAGGCCGGCGTGCTCGGCGGGCAGTTCGCCTCCGGCGCCCAGAAGGACGGGATCCTCAAGTACGATGGTGGTCGGCCCGCTGGCGTCTACGATCTCTCGAAGGGCGGCTACGCGCTCTTCGCCGACGGCGACTGGGTAGCGTTGCTCGACGAGAAGCTCGGCGCTCCGCCTGCGGGGATCGCGCCGTGGCGCGCGCTCCTCATGGACGCCGGCAAGTCCTCGAAGCTCAAGACCTACTTCGACGCGCTCGCCGCGACCGACACGATGGGCGCCGGGCTGGCGAGGGAGTACCTCGTCCGCTCGCAGGAGATCGGCGCGAAGCTCGTCGCCGACGGTGTCGCCGACTCGGCCGACGTGGTGAACGGCGTGCTCACGAACGGCTTCTACCACCTGTACGGCCCCATCAACGAGTACGCAGAGCTCATGACCGACAAGGTGGGAGGGAAGTGATGAAGAAGCTCACGAAGCCCGTCTACGTGACGGCAGGCTACAACACGGTCTCCCTCGGGTCCGGGCGGAAGGAGTTCCACCCGAAGAAGCCGCGCCCGGGCCTCGAGCACTACATCAAGGAGGCGGGGCAGGGAGCGCTCGCTCAGGTCAACGACCCGGCGAACGTGGACGAGGGCGTGATCTCGAACTTCATGGCGGCGCGGTTCAACAGGCAGGGCAACCTCGCTGCCTTGATGCCGATGATCGACCGGAAGCTCGAGTACAAGCCGCTCATCAGGGTCGAGGGCGCGTGCGGTTCGGGCGGACTCGGTCTCGTGACCGCCACGAAGGCGGTGCTGTCGGGGATGGCCGACAGCGTGCTCGCCGTCGGAGTCGAGGTCCAGAACAGCGTGAAGGCGGTCTACGGCGCCGACATCCTCGCCGGGGCCGGCCACTTCGCGACGCAGCGGAAGGAAGGGCACGCCTACTTCTTCCCGGCGAAGTTCTCAGATCGCTCCTGCGCGACGCAGGCGGAGTTCGGGGCCGAGAAGACGCGGAAGGGGATGGCGCGCTGGTACGAGCGCGCGATCCTGAACGCGCGGCAGTGCCCGAAGGCGCAGGAGTACCACAACTCGATCGACGACCTCTACGCCGCGGGCATGAGTCCCTGCAACGCGAACGCGTTCTGCGGACACATCAACGTCTACGATTGTTCGAAGGTGTCCGACGGCGCGTCGGCGGTGGTCTTCGCGTCGGAGGACGGACTCGCGAAACTCGGCGTCGACAAGAAGGACGCGGTCGAGCTCGTGGGTTACGGACAGGTCGTCGCGGACATCTCGAAGGACCCGGAGGACCAGACGAAGCTCACGACGTCGGCCCGCGCCGTCGCCAACGCGATGGAGATGGCAGGAGTGACGTCGAAGGACATCGGCATGCTCGAGGTCCACGACTGCTTCACGATCGGCGGGATGCTCTCGCTCGAGGCGGCCGGGTTCTGCGGGTACGGCGAGTCGCCCGACTTCGTGATCGACGGGAAGACGGCGCCGGACGGCGAGGTGCCGACGAACCTCTCGGGCGGGCTCATCGGCTACGGCCACTACACCGGCGGAACCGGTGTGCGGCAGGCGGCCGACATCGCGATGCAGTTCACCGGGAAGCCGGACGGACAGAAGATCGAGATCGACTCCTCGAAGCCCTACGGTCTCATGATCTCGATGGGCGGGAACGACCGGACGGTTGTCTCGTGCGTGTTCAGGAAGGCGCAGTAGGCGCTTCGCTGGAGCGGGTCGTTCGCGATCCGCGAGACGCGAGACGCGCCCGAAAGAGAAACGCGGGGGGAGCCGGTTCGGTTCCCCCCGCGTGTTTGACGCGCATGTTCCCGTCCGGACGCCCGGACGCCAGGCTCAGACGCCCGGCTGCTCCATCTCGCCGGCAGCCCTCGAGGAGCCCGCTTCGCGAGGCGTCGCGTTCGCGCCGGGACCGAACGGGTTCGGTCCCAGTCCCTGGATCCTCTCGACGAACGCGTTCACGACCTCCTGGAACCTCACGCCCTCGCCGGCGGAGATCCACTGAAGCTCGAGTCTCTCCGGATCCATCCCCATGCTACCGAGGAGCTTCTTGAGGAACGCGACGCGACGCATCGCCCGGTAGTTCCCCTCGAGGTAGTGGCAGTCGCCTGGATGGCAGCCGGCCACCATCACGCCGTCCGCTCCGTTGACGAACGCCTGGAGGATGAGCTCCGGATCGACGCGCCCGGAGCACATCGTCCTCACCACCCGGAAGTGGGGGCTGATCTTCATCCTGGAGACCCCCGCCAGGTCCGCCCCGGCGTACGCGCACCAGTTGCAGCAGAAGACGATGACGCGCGGCTTGAACTCCGTCGACTTCCCTTCGGCCATCCCTGACTCCTCAGACTCGCAGTTCGTCAAGAGCGCGGACAGGAGGCACGCCGCGGGGGTCGCGGCGCAGTTCAGCGAGGATACCACCACCGCCGAGGTGGGGCAAGGGGGGCGGCGGCGGCGGACGCGCATACTCACGACGGATGGCCCTCCAGGAGGCTCTTCGAGGGCGAAACGGCCCCTTCTTCCGTGTGTTGCCCAACAGGGCACCCGCGGCGGGTGTGGGGGTTTTGGCGTTGCCGTTCATGCAAACCGAGGCTATAATACATGGTTCACAACGAGGCTCAGCCGGGTATTCTGCCCGGGAAGGACCCGCATCCGAGGGCGTTCCGGTCATGTCGATACGCGAGAACGTCCGTGAGGTGCGGGAGCGGATGGCGGGAGCGGCCGAGCGGGCCCTTCGGGACCCCGAGGAGATCGCGCTCGTCGCGGTCACGAAGACCGTCGAGCCTCCGCTGATCGTGGAGGCCATCGAGGCCGGCGTCACCTGCATCGGTGAGAACCGCGTGCAGGAAGCCGAGCGGAAGTTCGGGGACGATCTGCCGCCGGTCGAGAGGCACCTCGTCGGGCATCTCCAGACCAACAAGGTCAAGAAGGCGCTCGAGCTCTTCGACATGATCCAGTCGGTCGACAGCCTCCGTCTCGCGCGCGAGATCTCGACGCGCTGCGAGGTCCGGGGGACGACGATCGACGTCCTTGTGGAGGTGAACACCTCCGGCGAGGACACGAAGTACGGGCTCCCGCCGGAAGAGGTCCTGGCGGCGGTCGAGGAGATGGCGGATCTCCGCGGCCTCGCCGTCCGCGGCCTCATGACGATCGGGGCGTTCCTGCCCGATCCGGAGGACGTCAGGCCCTGTTTCCGGCAGCTTCGCGGAATCAGGAACGAGATCGAGGAGAGGGTCGTCCCGGGGGTCTCGATGGAGCACCTCTCGATGGGGATGACCAACGATTTCGAGGTCGCGATCGAAGAGGGCGCCACGATCGTGCGGGTCGGCCGGGCGATCTTCGGCGAGAGGGACTGACGCACACGGCCGAAGGAGGGGGACGGATGTTCGTGCTGTCGAATTTCCTGAGCGCGCTCGCCCAGATCATCGACGTCGCGCTCTTCCTCTACATCCTCGCGATCTTCGCCGTGGTCGTCGTCTCGTGGTTCGCGCCGAGGTCGACGCACCCGATCGTGCTCACCCTGAGGCGGATCACCGACCCGCTCCTCGGGTGGATCAGGAGGAAGTTCCCGATTCTCGTGCAGGGTGGGTTCGACCTGTCACCGATCGTTGCGTTCTTCGCACTCTACTTCGTACAGAAGTTCCTCGTGCGCACGCTCTATCAGCTCGCCGAGCGGGCGCAGTAGCCAGGCGCGGAGGTGGGAAAATGGCCAAGACGTTGACGCTGTCCCAGCAGATCGACAAGGCCGTCTCCTCTATAAGGAAGAAGACGGCCATGAAGCCTCAGGTCGCCGTGGTCCTCGGCAGCGGCCTCGGGAATCTCTCCACCCACATGGAGGTCGAGGCGACGATCCCGTTCGACAAGATCCCGCACTTCCCGAAGTCGGGCGTCGAGGGGCATGCCGGCGAGCTCGTGCTCGGGAAGATCGGCAAGAAGCGCGTTGCCCTCATGAACGGCCGCGTTCACTACTACGAGGGCTACACGATGCAGGAGGTGACCTTCCCGATCCGCGTTCTGAGGGCGCTCGGGGCGAGGAAGCTCATCCTCACCTGCGCCGCCGGCGGCATGAACCCGCTCCACGAGAAGGGCGACATCGTCGCGCTCGTCGACCAGATCAACCTGACGGGCGACAACCCCCTCATCGGGCCAAACGACGACAGCCTCGGCCCGCGGTTCCCCGACATGTCGCAGCCGTACGACCGTGAGTACGTCAGGCTCGCCGAGGAGATC
>JALGVN010000138.1 GCA_025774645.1 bacterium | reverse complement strand
GGCGATGGGCGACGTGGAGCACGCCATCGCGACACACCGCGAGATCCTGAAGGGCGACGGAGTGAAGGGCGAGCCGTCGCTCGGCGTCTACCGCGCTCACCTCGCACTCCTCGCATACAAGTCGGGCGACAAGGTCCGCGCGCGGGCCGAGTTCCGCGCCGCGCTCCAGGACGACGCAAGCGCGGCGGTGAGCTACCTGTACCTGGGGGACATCGCCGCAACGGAGGAGGACAACGAGCGGGCCATCGCCTACTGGATGAAGATCGTCACGGAGATGCCGGCCTGCGCTCACTTCGTCTTCGGCCGGCTCGAGAAGGCGTACTTTGACGTCGGCGACTACGGACGCATGATGGGGATCTACGAGGATGTCGTCGCGAAGGCTCCCTCGAACGTGCACGCGCTCTCCGGGCTCGCCCGCATGCTCGAACGGAAGGGCAACATCGATGAGGCGGTGCGGATGGCCTACGAGGCGGTCAAGCACGAGGGCCAGTCGCTCGCGGGGCACCGGCAGCTCGTCGAGCTCCTCAACCGCAACGGGCGCCACGAAGAAGCGGCCCGGGTCGCCGAGTCGCTCCTCACCGAGCGCGCGTCGGACCCTTGGGCGCCCTACTGCCCGTCGTGCGGCAAGCCGCTCAGGGAGCCCGGCTGGCGGTGCTCGTCGTGCCGGTCCTGGATCCATGCCTGCTAGGGTGAACCCGCGCGGCGCGACTGCCGCCGTCGCGATCGCGGGCGCACTCACTGCTGCACTCCTCGCCGTAACGGCCGGACCGGCCGCCGGCGACGACCCTCCGACTCCTGCTCAGGCGATCGAGAAGGCGAGAGCGCTCGAGGAGACCGGCTTCGTCGACGACGCGGAGGCCTATCTCCGCGGCCTCGTCGAGACCGACCGCTCGCTCGCGCGCAGCGCGTCCGTCCTCCTCGAACTGGCGCGGTTGAGCGCCGACCCGGAGGAGGCCATGACACTCGCCGATCAGGCGATCGAACGCACGAGGGACGCCGGGCTCCTGGTCAGAGCGCACGCCCTCAAGGGTGACGCGCTCTACGCGAGTCGAATCTACGCCGCGGCCGCCGAGGAGTACGGCGAGGCGGCCAGGTACTCAGCACCGGGTGCAGGCGAGGCGACGCTCAGACGAGCCGACTGCCTTCTCGCGGCCGGCGACGCCTCGGCGGCCCTCGAGGCGTACCGGGGGATTTGGGAAGAGGGGGCGGTTCCGGGAGAGCTCACGTCGTGGGCCGAGCTCGGCATCGGCAGGGCTCTGCTCCACTCAGGGAGATCGGCGGAGGCCGCGGGGCATTTCGAGCACGTCGCGGCCACCTACGTCGATCCGGACGTGCGCATGCAGGCGCTCGCGGGCGCGGGCGAGAGTCACGAGGCCAACGACGCGCCTCTCGACGCCCTGACTGCGCTCGCGACGCTTGCCGCAGAGTTCCCCGACACGTTCGCGGGCGTTGTCGCAGCGGAACGCGTCAGGGTGCTCTCCGAGCAGGTAGCCGCTGCCATGGAGGCGGCGGCAGCGGACACGGGGGCCACGGGAGGCACGTCGGCGGAAGCGCCCGACGAGACGTCCGGGACGGAGGACACCGGGACGGACGGCGCCGGAGCCGACGAGGAGACACTCGAGGAGCGCTAGCCCGTGGGGTCGAGCACCCGACGGCCACCGGTCCCCGGCCGGTGGTCCTTCTGTCTTGAGCCGAGGAACCATGAGCGACCTCACGCCGATGATGCGGCAGTACATGAAGATCAAGGCGGAGCATCCGGACGCCGTCCTGCTCTTCCGCATGGGAGACTTCTACGAGACCTTCCACGACGACGCGAAGGTCGCCTCCCGCGTCCTCGGCATCGCGCTCACCACCCGCGACAAGGGCAGCAGGAACCCCATCCCGCTCGCGGGGATTCCCTACCACGCGCTCGACTCATATCTCGGCCGGTTCGTAGCCGCCGGATACAAGGTCGCCATCTGCGACCAGGTCGAGGACCCGAAGAAGGCGAAGGGACTCGTCCGAAGAGAGGTCACCGAGATCATCACCCCGGGGACCGTTCTCTCGGCGTCGATGCTCGACGACCGTCGCTCGAACTACCTCGTCGCCGTGTCGCCCGGCTCCGATCGGATCGGCCTCGCCCGGATCGACCTCTCGACGGGGGAGTTCACGGTCTCCGGCGTCGCGCCGGCCGACCTGCGCCGCGAGGTGCTGAGGGCCGACGCGGCGGAGATCGTGGTTCCGGAGGGCAAGGCCGACTCGGAGCCGCTGTCGTCGCTCCTCGATGCCGTCCGCGACGTCCCGGTCGCGAGGATCCCGGACTGGGAGTTCGGCGCCGAGGAGGCCTCGCGCACCCTCCGCACGCACTTCGGTGTCGCCAACCTCGACGGCTTCGGCGTCGGCGACCTGCCTGAGGGGATAGCTGCGGCCGGCGCGCTCATGAGCTACCTGGCAAACCTGAAGAAGCGCGACCTCAAGCATATCACTTCGCTCCGAAGGGTCCTCCACGCCGACCACCTGGTCCTCGACGAAACGACGCAGCGGAATCTCGAGCTCGTCGAGCCGATGGAGCGAGGGCTCGCGTCAGCGACGCTCCTCGCGGTCCTCGACCGCACCGTGTCGCCGATGGGGGCGCGTCTTCTGAGGCAGTGGATCCTCTACCCGCTCGTCGATCCGGAGCGGATAGACGAGCGCCTCGACGGCGTCGCGGACATCCTCACACACACCGGACCTGCCGGGAAGACCAGGGAGACGCTCGCGGAGCTCTGCGACCTCTCCCGCGTGGTCGGTCGCATTGCGTCGGGTCACGCGTCGCCACGCGACCTCTCCGCGCTCCGCAGGTCGCTCGAGCTCCTGCCGCAGATACGGGAGGACCTCCGCCCCTTCGAGAGCGCGACGCTCGCCGGGCTCGCCACCGATCTGCCCGATCTCGCGGACGTGGCCCGGCTCATCGCCGAGTCGATCGTCGAGAGTCCGCCGGCGACCCTGCGTGACGGCGGCGTGATCCGCGACGGCCACCATGCGGAGCTCGACTCGCTGCGCTCGATCGCCCGCGAGGGGAAGAGCTGGGTCGCCACGCTCCAGGCCTCGGAGCGCGAGGCCACCGGCATCCCGAACCTCAAGATCGGCTACAACAAGGTCTTCGGCTACTACCTCGAGGTCACGAAGCCTCATGCCCACCTGGTGCCCGAGCACTACATCCGGAAGCAGACGCTCGTCAACGCGGAGCGCTACGTCACGCCCGAGCTCAAGGAACGTGAGAGCAAGATCCTCACGGCCGAAGAGGACATGGTCCGGCTCGAGCATGACCTGTTCGAGAGTGTCCGCGCGGAGGTGGCGGAATCGGCCGCCCCCGTCCAGCGGGCGTCTGAAGTGCTTGCGAGACTGGACGTTCTCGGCGCGCTCGCCTCGGTCGCCGCCGAGAACCGATACGTGCGTCCGGTCCTCTCGGACCGCGACGTCATCGCGGTCGAGGACGGACGCCACCCGGTCGTGGAACAGCTGCTCGAGGGCGAGGCGTTCGTTCCGAACGACACTCGGTTCGACGGCGAGAGCCGGCAGATTCTCCTCATCACGGGCCCGAACATGGCGGGGAAGTCGACCTACCTCCGGCAGTCGGCGCTCATCGTCATCATGGCGCAGATGGGCTCGTTCGTCCCCGCGAAGAGCGCCGAGATCGGAGTCGTCGACAGGGTCTTCACGAGGATCGGCGCGACCGACGCGCTCGCGCGGGGGAGGAGCACGTTCCTCGTCGAGATGAGCGAGACCGCGAACATCCTGAACAACACCACGTCCCGGAGCCTCATCCTCCTGGACGAGATCGGCAGAGGCACGAGCACGTTCGACGGCCTCTCGATCGCCTGGGCCGTGACGGAGTACCTCCACAACCGGGAGGGCGTCCACCCGAGAACGATGTTCGCGACCCACTACCACGAGCTCACGGAGCTTGAAGACGTCCTTCCGCGCCTCAAGAACATGAACGTCCTGGTCAGAGAGACGGGGGATACCATAGTATTCTTGAGGAAGCTCGTGGCGGGCTCGGCCGACCAGAGCTACGGGATCGAGGTGGCGAAGCTCGCGGGGATTCCGGAAGAGGTCATCCTGCGCTCGCGGGAGGTCCTCGCGAACCTCGAGGAGTCACAGTACACGGCCGACGCGCTGCCGCGTCTTGCGGGCGGAGAGCACGGCCCGCTCGGACCGGACGGACCGCAGCTGGGGCTGTTCGGTGCCGCAGGTCCGTCCGAGGTGGAGAAGGAGATCGACGAACTCGATCTCGAGCGGATGACGCCGCTCGAGGCGCTCGGCAAGCTCGCGGAACTCAAGCAGCAGGTGAACCGTGGCGAGTAAGATCAGGATCCTCAGCGAGGGAGTGTCGAACCGAATCGCCGCCGGCGAGGTCGTCGAGGGTCCCTTTTCCGTCGTGAAGGAGCTCGTCGAGAACGCGCTCGATGCCGGAGCGACCGAGATCTCGGTCGCGGTCAAGGGCGGCGGCAGCGATCTCATCCGTGTCGTCGACAACGCAACCGGAATGAACACCGACGACGCGCTCGCCGCGTTCGACCGGTTCGCCACGAGCAAGATCAGGAGCGACGGCGATCTCAATAGCATCGCGACGCTCGGGTTCCGCGGGGAAGCGCTCCCGAGCATCGCGTCGGTCTCGCGCGTGCGCCTGATCACCTGCGAGCACGACAGCGTTGAGGGAACGGAGGTCTCCCTCGTCGGGGGGGAGGTCCGGAACGTCCTGCCCGCAGGGCGGGCTCCCGGCACGACGGTCGAGGTCTCGGCGCTCTTCTTCAACACGCCCGCCAGACGCAAGTTCCTGAAGGGCGACCGCATCGAACTCCGGAAGATCATGGACCTCCTGACCGAGTATGCGGTGCTCTATCCTTCGGTCAGGTTCGACGTCGAGGCCGATGGGAGACCCGTCCTGGGGCTCTTCCCGGCCGAAGACCTCCGCGAGCGTGTCGCGGCGGTCATCGGGAGCGGCCTCGTGAAGGAGATGGTCCCGGTCGCGGCGAACGAGGAGGGCTTCGCCGTCGAGGGTCTCATCGGGAAGCCGTCGATCGCGCGCGCGAGAGGCGTGCAGCAGGTGATCGCGGTCAACGGCCGCCCGATCAGGAGCAGGCTCATCTCCGCTGCGATCCGCGCCGGGTACGGCGAGCTCCTTCCGCGGGACCGCCATCCTGTGATCTTCCTCGCTATCCGCTCGGCCGGAGATGCCGTCGACGTGAACGTCCACCCGACGAAGCGCGAGGTGAGATTCGGGAACACCAGGAAGATCTTCGGGGTCGTGGAGAGCGCCCTGCGCAGCGCGCTCCTTCAGGACGACGCGGCGCCGTCCCTCTCCACGCAGGAGCTTGCGATCGGCGCAGGGGGCGCCGAGGAGGAGGCGGCCACTGACGCCGGACAGCCGGCGACGCCGACGGACTCGGCCGCCCGGGCCGAGAGCGGCCAGCTCGCTTTCCCGGCGACCATCAGGGAGTCGGACACGCGGGCCGGCGGCATGGAGCCTGCGGAGCTTCGCGCAGAGGCGGAGGACGGGGAACAGGACACGAAGTTCTGGCAGCTCCACGGGCAGTACGTGTTCGTCCAGACGCGGGAGGGACTCCTCCTGATCGACCAGCACGCCGCACACGAGAGAGTCCTGTACGAGAAGGCTCGAACGACGCTCTCCGGCGCGGCCGAGGCCGGACCGAGCCAGCAGCTCCTCTTCCCCGTGGTCGTCGAGCTGACGCCGGGAGAGTCCGCGACCTTTGAGGAGGTCCATCCGCTCCTCGACAAGCTCGGGTTCACGATCAGACCTCTCTCGGGCAGGACCGTGCTCATGGAGGCAGCCCCCGCGGCGCTCCAGAGGTGGCCGCACGAGACGATCCTCCGCGACATTCTCACGGACGTCCCGTCGGGCAAGACCGCCGTGCGCGACCTCGTCGAGAGCATCGCGAAGACCGTCGCGTGCCGCGCGTCGATCAAGGCCGGCGACCGACTGAAGGAAGAGGAGATGCGCGCGCTCGTCGACCAGCTCTTCGCCACCGAGCTCCCGTACTCCTGTCCGCACGGCAGACCCACGTTCATGAGGATGACGATCGCCGAGCTCGACAAGAGGTTCGGCAGAACATGAGCGAGCTAGGCGACCGCCCCGCAGGCGGCCCGGCCGCCGACCTGAGCGCCGACCACTGCGCCGAACCGACCGCGCGGCGCGAGATCCTCACCATCATCGGACCGACCGCCGTCGGCAAGACCGCCGTCGCGCTCCTCGTCGCCGCAGAGCTGGGCGGCGAGATCGTGTCGGCGGACTCCCGCCAGGTCTACCGAGGCCTAGACGTCGGCACCGCGAAACCGACGCCCGACGAGCGCCGGGCCGTGCCGCACCACCTGATCGACATCGTGGAGCCGTCTGACACCTACGACGCGGCCCGATTCGCGTCCGACGCCGAGTCCGCGATCGCGCGGCTCCTCGAAGAAGGGCGCGAGCCGATCGTGGTCGGCGGCACGGGGTTCTACCTCACTTCGCTCTTTGAGGGCCTCTTCGAGGGACCGGGCAGAGACGATCGCATCCGAAGGGAACTCAAGGCGAGGACAGAGGAGGAAGGACCCGCGGAACTCCACCGGAAGCTCTCCGAGGTCGACCCGGTCTCCGCGGAGCGGATTCACCCGAACGACGCGGCGCGGATCGTGCGCGCGCTCGAGGTCCACATGTCGACGGGGAAACCCCTCTCCGAGTGGCA